>SLMF01000514.1 GCA_007133715.1 Planctomycetaceae bacterium | reverse complement strand
CTCCGCCCGGCACCCAGAAGTAGAATTCGCCCACCGTGCTCAGTAAGCGGATCAGACTCTCGGCTCCCCCAATCGCGACCGGATGACTGGCCGCGACCAGCTGTACCGTATGCCGGCCCGGCTCGCAATGGACTGCAAACAGCCCACTCGCATCGGCCGTAAATTCGTATTCCGCCTCCTCGCCCAACACGACCGAGGTGGGTTCCAACTCCTTGCCCGTCGGACTGATCGCACGCACCGGCATCGGGTCGCCCGGATGCCGACCGACAGCTTGGTGCCGGAATCGCAATGCCACCCGGTCACCGGCTGCTGCCTGCAATAGATAGACGGCCGTGATCCTCACCCGATGGTGCGGTAGCCGCACCTCCGCCGGTTCCCACGCGATCGGCTCCAGTACCTGCGGGTCCCAAGCCACAATCGGAAGCTCCAGCACGGGATCAAACGGAATCCAGCACGCGACCACCTCCCGATCCAGCTCATACTGCGTTCGCTGCGCCTGACGCTCGACCGTGATCGTGCCGGTGAGTTCGCCCAGATTGAACCCGAGCGGATCGCGAAAGACCATCAACGGCCGTTCGACTTGCTCATGCACGACCAGATTCTCAAACGCGACGCCGCCCGTGGTCTCCAGATCGCCCGGTCGGGTGCTGAACTGGAGCGGTGCCGATAACTCGGGCTCGGGCGAGGGATCGGCGATCGTGCAATCGACGAACCGCAATTCCAAGCCGTCGGGCGGTTTCGAGCCGATGCGAATGCCGGCGCGACCCTCGTCCAGAAAACGGCAATTGACAAATTCGACCAGACCCCGAACCGGCCCCTCCGGGCCACAGCCTGTGACCACGCTGGCCGACGTGGCATGCGTCCCCCGGACCACACAGTTCTCAATGCGGATCGATACGGGCTCCGAAGTGCCATTCATGAATCGCAGGTACAGATGGATTCCCAAACCCTGATTGTCTTCGATCACACAGTCCCGCATCACGCAGTTGACCAGACGCTCCCACGGATGGTTGGGTTCGAAGTCGATCCCCGCCGCCGGAGCCGTGCCCGCCGTGTTCTTCAGCACGCAGTTTTCAATCAGCAGGTTCTCCGCCGTGATCACACTGATCCCCTGCCGGTAGTTGCGGTCGCAGAAGACATCGCGAATGATCACGTTCCGGTTCGTCTGCCGGTTCCGCCCCGTTCCCAAATAGACCCCGTCACCGCCCGATTCGCTCAAAGTCAACCCTTCCACGGTCACGTCCGTGCAGCCGCGAAAACTCAACACGTGCCGCCATTCCGCTTTTTCATAGTCCGGACCGTCATAGTCGTCGCGATGCATGCGGAGGATGGCGCCGTGGCCCGACAAGTGAATGTTCGTCCGGTTCCATGCGGTGAACAGGGAATCCGTCCGACCGTGAAAGGCGCCCCGCTTGGCTTCCACGATCACGCCCGGCTCGAACACGATTTTCTGATTGTCGGCCAATTGGATCGGGGTGACGATCCAGGGGCCGGGCATCTTCTCGACCACCACGGTGCGGGCTCCCGAGTCGATGGCGGCCTGCAGGGCCGCGGTCGCATCCTCCCCGCAAAAGCCCCACCAAGACGCGCGGGCCTCGGTGCGCGTGCCCTCCTCGACCGCCCGAATCGCCCGCTCGTCCCGCGGCCGCTGCTCCGCGAAACCCGTTCCCCTCGAAATCAGGGAAATCGCAACCAAGACCCCGCACAAGTGACGTGCAACACGCGATGGCATCAGCAGGCTCCTCTCAACAGACGGCAAGACAGCGAACCCGGCTCGTGGCGGCAGCCACCCGGCCCTCTCGAATGAACCGGGCAACCCGCAGGCAGTGGACGTCAGTCTAAACGGCCGCCCCGCCCCCTGCAACTCGTTCATCCTCGCCCGGCTTCGACTCGACCTCGTCGAGCGCACGTTGCCATCGTGTGACGGTGACGTCCGGCTCGCCCCGCCGCTTTGCGTCCGCGACAGCTCGCTGCAGCCAGCGGACCAGCTCGGTTCGCATCGGTTCCGAATGCGCAGTTTGCCGGTATTCCTGGGAGCGGCCTGCAAAGGGGAGACGCGCATCACGCAAAACGAACCGCTCGTCGCTTGCAGCCGCCGCTACCGTTGCCAAACTGGCGAGCACCCATCCAAAAAGAAAGCCCCCTCCTCTTGCGGAGCGGGCTGGCGAGACTTGTACGGGCTTTGCTGATCCTGAAGAAAAATCCACGCTGGGCATAGCGGCCCCTGCGATCCCCCGCTAAAACAGATATCAACACGCCCCTGCTCTCGGGCGTCAGACCGGAAACGGGCGCCTAACCAACCTCCGGGGCGGTCGACCGGTATCTCCCCCCCGGCACCGCCAACCTCCGTGGCCTTTCCTCGCCACGCGTTCTCGTCGAGTGGAGGCGAAGGGATTCGAACCCTCGACCTCAGCATTGCGAACGCTGCGCTCTCCCAACTGAGCTACGCCCCCGACCATTGCGGCTAAACGGCAGAGTCTACAAAAAAACGGAACCGTTGTCCAGGGCCCGCGTGTGTGAAAACCAGCACCCCCCGAAAAGATGGCAGCCACCAGTCAACCCAGGGTCGCGACAGCACCCTGGGGACGCTAAGAACCACGAACTAAGACCACTTTCAATTCCCGTTTCGGCGGGGTCAGGAGACCCTCGCCGAACGGCGGCGGGGTCAGGAGACCCTCGCCGAACGGCGGCGGGGTCAGGAGACCCTCGCCGAACGGCCGTGGGGCCGAACGGCGAGCGGTGGGATCGATGAACGATGACCAATTT
>SLMF01000332.1 GCA_007133715.1 Planctomycetaceae bacterium | reverse complement strand
TTCGCCGGCTACCAGGGCGACACGCGGTGGGCAGCCGCGGGCAGCGGAGCCGCGGTGGCCCGTTGGACGTTCTCGGTGGAGCCGGGCTATTACCAGGTCGCGGCCACGTGGGCAGCGGCAGTTAATCGCGCGACGAACTCGCCCTACACGATCTACGATGCCGGCACGGGCTTGAGTACGATCCGGGTCGATCAACAGTCGCGCCCCGGCGATTTCGACGATTTCGGCGTGGGCTGGCAGACCTTGGACGTCGTCCGGATCACGACGAACGAACTGGTGGTGCGGTTGAGCAACGACGCCGACGGGTATGTCATGGCCGATGCGATCCGGATTGCCCCGGCGCCCGTGCAGAGCGAAGCCCAGTACTTCGATGCTCTGATGAGTCCGTTTTACTCGACGGCGATTCATGCCGTGGGTGAGATGGAGTTGGGGATGCTGGCCGAGCGAGACAGCGGCAGGTCGGAGCGAGTTTCGGCACAGGTCAGCGCGACGCGAGCGGAGGCGGCGTTCCAGCGCGCCCGCGATCGGTTGTTCGCGGAGGGAGCTGAGATCGCCGAGCCGGCAGGAATGGACGATCTCCTGGACGCTTTTTGTTTGGACATCGCCCGCCAGCTGCAACCGGGGATGATAGAGACGATCTCGCCGTCGCGTTCGACTTTCCGACCGCCCTCGGGTAGGATGGCTTGCTCGGCCACGTCGGCAATGCGTTCGACGATGTCGGAGATGCGGTAACGGGTCGATTTGGAACCAGTTGGGGTTGTTTTCCTTCCGGCCGGTGTCGGGGGGCAGGAGCCCCTGTTCCTGCTATTCCACGCCGACGATACAGTCGAACCAGGGCCCATAACGCTTGCCGTCGAGCGTTACGTCGAAAACGACGGTGCGGACGCCCGGCGTCAGCTCGGCGGATGCGGAAAGGCGAAATGTCGATTCGACTGCGCCGCCGGGCGGCGTTTGGCCCTCCAAGACCTCCGGCTCGACGGAAAGCCCGGCGGGGGTGAGCAGTTTCACCCGGTATCGCTGCGGCCGGTCCAGAAAGTTGCGTACGTGCAGCGTCACCTCGGCCACGGCATCGCGCGGCAAGGTTACCCGGTAGGGATCGGCACGCACCCAGTACGGATCGAACAGGTAGCGGTAATCGGGCTCGGCACTGAGCGCGCGGTATGCCTCGCGGATGGCCAGCGACCAACGGTGGTAGCGTTCGATCAGTTCGGCCGGCTGGTCCATGACGTACGAGTGCCCGCCCATGATCAGGTCGGGCTGAAGTCGCCGCAGGTACTCGGCGGCGTAAATGTAGCCTTCCTCGAAGATAGCGCTGTTGCGGGCGACAACCGCCTCGTGGCGTATTCGAACCGTTCGGGCTGCTCGATGATCTTCGCGACCCGGTCCAGGGTCCAGAGTTCGGCGCCCCATCGCTCCCGCAGGTAGGGCGCGCCCAGAACGTGATCGCCGTGCATGTGGGTGATGAGCACGGCGTCGAGGCCCACGAGTCCCAGCCGCTTCTGCATCTGCTCCAGGGTCACGTCGATGGTCGCCGGGTCCAGGCCGCAGTCGATCATCAGCGCCCGGCCGCTCTTGGCCAGCAGGAAGATCGGGTTGGGCGAGTAGCTCGGGCCCTTGAACTTCAACAGCCGCGGCGTCGTTTGCCACAGGTGCGGCACCGGACTGGGACGCGAGACCAGGTCCTGGTCGGCGGGCGCGAAGGTGCCGATGGCGTACCCGCGCACGTACAGTTCGGCCAGGCGCCGAAGTTTCTTCTGATACTCCTGGAGCTGGGCGACCGGTCGACCGCAGCCCGGGACCGCCTGTTTACGTCGCTCGCGGGAACCGCGGATCCCTGGGAGCGGGACGACCCGCTGGACGCCCTGTGTTTGGAAACTGCCCTGTTGCGGCCGCCGTTCTGATCGGTGTCAAGCTGTACACCCGGTGAGCTGAGATTTGATCAAGAAATCAGGTTTGTCCCCCAATTGAGAAACAGAGATTATCAAATCGGCCCCTTGGTGCGCGGGCCAAGCGTGCAATAATGATCGAAAGCCGACGGTACCCGAAAACAAGGGGTTGATTGTGGCCTGCTCGGCTCGTTTGACTGGCTCAGCGAGCGTCGGGGTGTCGGCGAACGAACTCGATCAAAGGTAAAGGTTATGTTTGGCACATTCCGTAATTCTAGGCTACTGGCATTTGCGTTGACAGCGGGGTTCTTGGTACCCGCGTTGGTATGGGCTCAGGTCGGTGGGCCGCGTTCCAGCACGGAACTGATTGACCTGGCGACGCATACCTCGCTGGATCAGGTCCCGGCCGGATCGTCGGTTGACATCGCCGTGGTGCTGGAGATCCAACCGGGATGGAAAGTCAACTCGAATCGCCCGACTTTGGACTTCTTGATCGGTACGGAACTGAGCGTGGCAGCCCAGGACGGGCTGGTCGTCGAACAGACCCTCTATCCGGAGGGCAAGCTTCAGGAATTGGGGTTTGCTGACGAACCGCTGTCGGTGTACGAGGGCCGGGTGGTGATTTATTTGCGGGTTCAGACAGACGCGTCGCTTGCCCCTGGCGATTACGAATTGTCTGCTTCCCTACGCGTGCAAGGCTGTGATGACAACGTGTGTCTGGCGCCGTCCAGCCTCGCGGTACCGATTCCGATCCAAGTGGGGGATTCTGACTTTCAAGCCTCGCCGCAGCACGAGGAGCTTTTTTCCGAGATCGATTGGCCCGACGCCTCGGCAGAGCCCCCGCCTCCGGTGGCGACGGTTGCGACAACGGATGATCACG
>SLMF01000056.1 GCA_007133715.1 Planctomycetaceae bacterium | reverse complement strand
TGAACGCCCAAGCCAGGCAGGCGAGTGGCGGCGAGGGCGAAGGCGTAACCGCCGCTTGGCAGCTGGCCGAGCGGTCGGAACCCCGCGGCGAGCCGGAGCGGGGGATGGAAATCAGCCGGGATCCGCCGTCTCAGGAAACGGCGGTGGATCGGGTCTTTGCCCAGTACGACGAAATCCGCCGTTCACCGCCGCCCAGCCTGCGTACCTGGCGAACCGCCCGCAACACCGACCCGCCCGGCCCGCAACTGCTGGAACAAGCCCTGCTCGACCTGGCAGACGAACTGCAACTGCTGGGCCACGCCTGAGTCGGGTTATACCGGACCGAACACACGATCTGGCCCTTGCTCTTTTCTTTCGAGATAAGGGTTTTTGCTGAAATGTCTTCACGCTGCCTCGCTTCGCTCGGCCGCAGGTTGTCGGCGAGCGTCGCTTTACAGGCTTCAATCCTGCAGGGCGAGCAGCGGAAGCACGCTGAGCCAGAGTTCACGATTTTCCGAAGCGTGCGATCAGTCGATTGGCCAGGGGGGGGCAGAGGCGGTCGAGCCAGACCAGCAGTTTGCCTCCGGGAGTGAGGATGATTTCGTGCCGCCCGGCGCGGATCGCGCGCACGGTTTGGCGGGCTACAGCGGCAGCCGAAGCGGGGAACGGCGAACGGCGTGCGGCGGCGTGGCGTTCGAGCACGTGCTGCTCAAACTCGGTCTGCGTCGTGCTGGGACTGACCAACAGCACCCCGATTTCGAAGGGCGCCAGTTCGGCGCGGAGCGCGTCGCTGAAACCATGCAGGGCGAATTTGCTGGCACAGTACTCACTCTTGTAAGGAACCGCTCGATGGCCCAGTACCGAGCTGATATTGACGATCAGCGGGCGGTATCCGCGGCGGAGGCAGGGCAGCAGGTCGCGGGTCAATTCGGCCGGGGCAAAGAAATTGACTTCCATCACCTGGCGCAGGCGAGCCGGCTGGGCGTCGGCAAAGGGCCCCAGGGCTCCCACACCCGCGTTATTGACCAACAGGTCCAGTTCTCCCTCCCAGTGCTCGGCGACGGTTTCCACCAGTTTCTCGCGCAAGGCCGGGCTGGTCACATCGCCGGGCACGGCACGGGCAGTACCCCCTTGCCGCCGGATTTGGGCCACCAGGGCGTCTAACCGCTCCTGCCGACGGGCGGTCAGCAATAACGCGGCGCCGCGGTCTGCCAGCTGCAGGGCCAGTTCCCTGCCAATCCCGCTGGACGCTCCGGTGATCAAACCGCGACTGCCTGCGATCGGGCGACGGCTCATGGTGCTGGCTTTATGAAAGGCTCGAGGAATCGGACCGTGCCGCGTCACTCTGCATCCCGAGGCGCAGGCGAAGGTTCGGCATCGCGCGGGCGGACGACCGTGCCCGGTTCGTTGATCCGCCCCAGAAACTTGGCCGGGATCCGGCAGTGCAAGGTCGCATGCTGGTCATCGAACTGCTTCGAGAGCACTTCGCCATGCGCGGCCAGGTACGCCATCAGTTTGCCGTTGTCGACACCCGTATGCACGTCCACATCGCAGAAACTGCGGCTGAGCGCATCGCTGACTCGGAAGGCCAGCGAATCGAACCCCCAGCCGCGGCGGGCACTGACGGAAATCGCATTCGGATAGCGGTTTTCCAGACCTTGCAGCTGTGACGATTCCTGGAGGCGATCGGTCTTGTTCAGAATCAACAGGGCATCTTTTTCCTCGATCCCGATTTCCCGGAGCACCGTGGCGACGGCGGCGATCTGATCCCAGATGGCCGGATTGCTGGCATCGGCCACGTGCAAGAGCAGATCCGCCCGCCGCGCCTCTTCGAGTGTCGCTTTGAAGCTGGTGATCAACCGGTGGGGCAAATCGCGGATGAAACCCACCGTATCGCTGAGCAGGACCGGTCCCCAGTTGGGCAGCTGCCAGCGGCGGGTTCGCGTATCGAGCGTGGCGAATAACTTGTCCTGGACCAGCACCCGGGCATCGGTCAGGGCGTTCATCAGCGTGCTTTTGCCCGCGTTGGTGTAGCCGACCAGCGAGACCGTCATGTGGTCGTGCCGGGCTGCGACCTGCCGCTCCTTGCGGGCTTCGATCACCCGCAGGTCGTTGCGGAGATCGTGGATTCGTTTTTCGACCAGCCGCCGGTCCTCTTCCAGTTGTTTTTCACCCGGCCCGCGCATGCCGACGCCCATTTTCATGCGGGAGAGGTGCGTCCACATCCGTTTCAAGCGGGGTAGGGAATACTCCAGTTGGGCCAATTCCACCGCCAAACGCGCCTCGTGCGTGCGTGCGTTCGAGGCAAAGATGTCCAGGATCAGTTCGGTGCGATCCAGGACTTTGACATCCAACACTTTTTCCAGGTTGCGAGTTTGAGCCGGACTGAGATCGTTGTCAAAGATCACCACGTCCGCTTCCACCATGTCGATCAGCTGCTTCAGCTCGTCGACTTTGCCTTTCCCCAGATAGGTGGTCGCATCGGGAACCCCGCGGCGTTGGGTCAAGCCGGCGACGACGGTGGTTCCGGCCGTGGTTGCCAGTCCACGCAGTTCTTCCAGGGGGTCCTCCGCGGCGACATGACCGTTGGTGATCACGCGTACCAACACCGCCAATTCGCTGGCGACGCCTTGCAGACGTTCCGGTTCTTTCACGGTGGGAAAATGTCCTCCACTTGAGGGAAAGGGGATCGTAGCTTTTCGCTCTTCGGCCACGTGCGTTCCGGGGGCGTCGCTTGCAGCGATTGGCCAGCGGACATCGCGACTCGTTACTTCTGCAAGTATAGCGGTTT
>SLMF01000004.1 GCA_007133715.1 Planctomycetaceae bacterium | reverse complement strand
TGGCTGCCAACGCGGAAGACGGCCAGCTCGCGAGAGTGGCGGAATTGGCAGACGCGCTGGATTTAGGATCCAGTGGGGTAACCCGTGGGGGTTCGAGTCCCCCCTCTCGCACTGCTCGAAAAGCGAAGGACTTGCGAATTGTCGCAAGTTCTTTTTTTTGGCTTCGCGGCTGAGAAGGAATCACAGCATTCCCTGGCAGCATCTACACATCGCGCAGACCCCTACCTGGAGGGGCTGGGAGACCGCGCTCTCCGAGACCCGCGGCGGGGTCTCGGAGAGTTGCGGCCACCAGGGTTAGCAGTCGTAGTACAAGCAGAATTCGTAGGGATGCGGCCGCAGACGCAGAGCATCCACTTCGTTCACCCGCTTGTAGTGGACCCACGTCTGGATCACGTCCTCGGTAAACACGTCGCCGCGGAGGAGGAACTCGTGATCCTGTTCCAGGGCGTCCAAGGCTTCGCCGAGCGAACCGGGCGTTTTCGGTACCGCAGCCAGTTCTTCGGGAGGCAGGTCGTAGATGTCTTTGTCCAGCGGTTCTCCCGGGTTGATCTTGTTCTGGATCCCGTCGATCACCGCCATCAGGAGGGCGGAGAAAGCCAAGTAGGGGTTGCAGGTCGGGTCGGGGCAGCGGAATTCGATCCGCTTGCTCTTCGGACTCGCACTGTACATCGGGATCCGGCAGGCGGCCGACCGGTTCCGTTGGGAGTACGCCAGGTTGACCGGAGCCTCGTACCCTGGAACCAAACGCTTGTAGCTGTTGGTCGTCGGGTTGCTGAAAGCTAAAATCGCCGGAGCGTGCTTGAGGATGCCGCCGATGGCAAACAGAGCCGTTTCGCTCAGTCCCGCATAGCTGCTGCCGGCGAAGATCGGATCGCTGCCCTTCCACAGCGAAATATGGGTGTGCATGCCGCTGCCGTTGTCGCCGAAAATCGGCTTGGGCATGAACGTGACCGTCTTCTTGTGCAGGGTGGCGACGCTCTTGATGATGTACTTGTACATCAGCAGATGGTCCGCCATCGTCACCAACTCCTGGAACCGCAGGTCGATCTCCGACTGGCCCGCCGTCGCTACCTCGTGATGCTGGGCCTCGACGTCCAAGCCGCAATCGATCAAGGTCTGCATCATCTCGTTGCGGATGTTCATCATCTGATCGGCGGGCGGCACGGGGAAATAACCCTCCTTGTACCGCAGCTTGTAGCCCAAGTTCGGGTTCTCGACACGCCCTCGGTTCCACTCGCCTTCGATGCTATCGATGTGATAGTAGCCTTCGTGCGGGTTCTGATCGAAGCGAATGTCGTCAAAAATGAAGAACTCGGCTTCCGGTCCCAGGTAAGCCGTATCGGCGATCCCCGTACTTTTCAGATAATTCACCGACTTGCGAGCCACATTGCGGGGGTCGCGCGAGTAGTCTTCTCGGGTGATCGGATCTTGGATGTTGCAGATCATCGCCAGCGTGGGCAGCTCGGTAAACGGGTCGATCCACGCCGTTTCCGGTTGGGGCACGACCAGCATGTCACTTTCGTTGATCGCCTGCCAGCCGCGGATGCTGGAGCCATCGAAGCCCAGCCCATCTTCGAACACATCCTCGTCCAGCTTGCAGACGGGGATCGTGAAATGCTGCCACAGCCCTGGAAAGTCCATGAACCGCATGTCCACCGCCTTCACGTCCTTTTCACGGCACAGGGCCAAAACTTCTCGCGGGGTCACTAAGCTTTCTCCTCGTGTTAAAGAAACTCAGGTTGTCCAGAAGGATTCGATGTTCAAGGAGAATGCAAGCGGCGGGCCAGAACGCGTCCGATCGGGGCCAGATTGCGGTAAGTCACTTACAGGAAACGACTTACAGCAAAAAAAAACGAGCCGCCGCCGGCTCGCAGGGGCAGCGCCTCTGCCCGCTCTTTAAGCAGTATTGTCGATTGTCTAGGCATCGCGGTCGGGCTCGGGAGCCTCGTTCACCAGTCCCCGATAGGCCGCCGGGAGGTCTTCGTAGATGGCGAACAGCGGGGTGAGTGCGGTGATCTTCAAAACCTCATGAACGGGGGGGTGCAAGTTGCACAACCGCAACTGGCACCCCTGCCCCACCGCATGGTCGCGAATTTTCAGCAGCGCCGAAATCGCTTCCGATGACACGATCTCGATGTCCTCAAGGTCCAGAATCAACGCCGGCGGCTTCCTGCTGTCCAGAAAATTCACCAATTGCTGCAGGACACGATGGATCAACTCGCGATCGCGAAGCGAGTTCTTCCGGGGCGTGGCGATCACGACTTGATGAAACATCCTGGCCCGAATGACGGGGTCCGGTGCTGCCTCGGCCATCACTTGGTCCTTTCACAGGCTGCAAATAACTCCCGAGGGACCGATTGCAGCGTAAACAAGGGGAGGATCACTTGGCTCACGGTTACCCTTCGACTGGGTAGAAATCCCGTGTCATTGCGCGGGGTGAAACGCTGGTTCCATTATCCCCCACCGCAACGTGCTTGTAAACGGCGGCTCCAGGAAAGCGGGTGGCGGACGCGAGGACGCTTGGGTCCGGCGCGGACGTTCGCGGAGGCAGGCCAGCATATAAGCGCCGGGCGTACCGAGTGTCAACTCGCGTAAACGCCCCTGCTCGGCCGCTGTCAGTGCCAGCAGTGGTTTCGTTTCAAATTGAAACACTGAACCGTCAGGAGCCGGTTCTTGCGAGGCATCGGTCATGACAAATCCCCTGGACTTACTGTATTGGACCGAACGGAGGAACGAAAGGCAAGGGGAGCCCGTTTGATCGGCGAAACGATC
>SLMF01000143.1 GCA_007133715.1 Planctomycetaceae bacterium | reverse complement strand
TATCAGGCCCTGTTTCCGGAATGGATGAAAGGATTGTTCGATGCTGGACCGACCCGTTGCCTTGGTTACCGGCGCCTCTCGCGGCATTGGCCGCGGTATCGCTTTGGGACTGGCTGCCAGCGGTCATGCTGTGGGTGTCAATTATTTTCGCAGCGCGGATGCAGCCCAAGAGGTAGTAGATCAGATTCATCATGAAGGTGGAAAAGCGGTCGTCTTGGCGGGCGATGTGGGGGCCGCCGAGGATCGTGAACAACTGCTGGACGGCATCTTCCGCGAATTCGGGCGATTGGACGTCTTGGTCAACAACGCGGGGATCACCTCGCAAGGTCGCAAGGATTTGCTGGAAGCAACCGACGCCAGCTGGGAACGGGTCTTCGCCACCAACCTGAAAGGGCCCTTCTTCTTGGCCCAACAGGCGGCGGTGCGGATGATCCGCGACCTCGATGCCGGGCGCATCCCCAACGGCCTGATCGTCAATATCTCGTCGATCTCCGCCTACGCCGTCAGCACGAACCGGGCCGATTACTGTATGGCCAAAGCAGCGATGGGCATGATGACCCAATTGTTTGCTGCACGGCTGGCCGAACACGGCATCCGCGTCTTCGAAGTGTGCCCCGGCGTCATCGCCAGCGATATGACGGCGCCGGTCAAGGAGAAATACGACCGACTGATTGCGGAGGGGCTCTCACCCATCCGTCGCTGGGGAACCCCCGAGGATATCGCCCGCGCCGTGGTAGCGTTGACCAGCGACGCATTCCCCTTTACTACGGGGGACCGAATTAACGTGGACGGCGGGTTTCATATTCGCACCTTGTAACGCTTCTGCGGCTTGGGCAATTTGTGATTCGCGGGCGTTCCCATTCTCCCGGCCGGTTCTGCAACTTATAGTAGATGTATCGGCCCACCGCGGGCCGACAACAGTCTCAGGCAGTTCCGTTCTGCCGCGAATCACCCGGTGTCTGCTGAGGGGGGGGCCCATGCCGCAAGCTGTCGTCGATCCGGAGGAACTGCGGGAGTTCGCTCGCAGTCTGAAAAAGTTCAACAACGAACTGCGCGACCGGACTCGCGCTCTGAACAGCCAATTGAGCGGTTTGGGGGAAACTTGGCGGGACCAGGAGCATCTGAAGTTCGTCCAGCGTTTCCAGGACGGGATGCGGATGATCGCGCGGTTCCTGGAGAACAACGACCGCCACGTGCCCTATTTGCTGCGCAAGGCGGAGGTGATTGACGAGTACCTACGTTCTTGACTCGAACGGGGGGGGATAACGATGGCAAGGACGGCCCACCTGACGTCGATCGACGCGATCCGCGATTTCCGCACGGCCCTGGGCGAATACGAGCACGACATGCGGGAAGCGGTGACGCAGTTGCTGTTGGAGCTGCAGCGGGCCCTGGACTGGGTGGAGCACGAGCGGGCGACGTATTGGAAGGGTGAGGTGCGCCGTGCGTCGGACGCGGTGATTCAAGCTCGCCAGGAGCTGGAGCGTTGCGAGATGGCTTTTCGCGTTGAGGATCGGCGTTCGTGCCACGAGCAGCGTCTGGCGTTCGAACAGGCGCGTCAGCGTCTGCGGTTGGCGGAACAGAAGGCGCGGTTGTTGCGACAATGGCGGGTGGCGGTGGGTCAGGAGGCGGACCGGGTGCGGAGCCGTCTGTTGAAGATGCTGGATTTTTTGGACACCGGTTTTCCGCGGGCGCTGGCCACGTTGGGACGGATCCTGGCGGCTTTGGAGAAGTACACCGAGAGCGTGGAGCCCGGCAGACGGCAGTCCGGTGTGTCGGGTGGGGGGCCGGGCACAACCGGTAGTCAGGCAGACGAAGGAGCGGCCCCGGCACCTGAGCGGCCCTAACAGAACCGCGTCGGTCTGGGAGCTCCCGCCCCCATCGGCGGTTTTGTGAGGGAGTCTGGGCGGCCGCGGCCAATCCGCCGTGGGCGTGGGGAACTTTGTGACCGACCCGTTCTTGTCCGAAACTTTCAGAAGAAGCCGGGGGTTCGGCGAAGCGAGGGAAGGGAGTAACGATGGAAAGTTGTGATCTGGTCAGCGGCTTGGGGCGTGTCCAACGGACCAGTGCCCAATTGAAGGAGCGTTGGCTGGCGGCTCGCACGCATTGGCGGGATCAGGCGGCACGCGATTTCGAGCAGAACTTTCTCCAGGAGTTGGCACCCCAGATCAGTTTGGTGGTCGGCGCGGTCTACGAGTTCGCCGAATTGATGGAAAGGGCCGAGAAGGCTTTAGCGGATCCGGATGCATGGCATGAATGAACACGCGTTGGCAGGGCAGCAAAAGCGGCTGTTGGCTCAGGTGGCGGCGGCGGTCGAGGAGCGGGCGGCAGGTGAGGAGCGGGTCGGCCGGCGGCAAGCCGAGCAGGACGCGGCGATCTTGCGGGAACACCAGGAGCGCCGCGACGCGCTGGCGGCCGAGTTCCAGCAGGCGGTGACGCGTCTCCGAGCGGAGTACCAGAAGTCGCGTGAGGCGGTGATCTACGCCTACGAATCGGACAGTTACACGGTGGTGCAGGATGCCGAGCGAGTCGAGACGCTGGCGGTGGCGGAGCGGAACGGTTCCCTCGAGCGTGCCAAGTCGGCTTGGCAGGAGGCCCGTCGCCGGGCGGTCGAGCGGTATGCGGCCACGAAGGATCGTCCGCAACACGAGCGGCAGCGATGGCAGCGTCGGGCCACGGCTTTGCGGGAGGAGAGCGGGGCGGTCCGGTCGGAGGCCGAGCGTCTGATTTCGCGGCGTGGCTGCCGAATGCCTCAGGCACCGCCTTCGGACG
>SLMF01000640.1 GCA_007133715.1 Planctomycetaceae bacterium | reverse complement strand
TCTACAACCAAAGAAGACGTCCGGAGCCGACGTGCGGCTGCGTCGAGGCGGCCGTATCGAAGCCGGACTTTCCCCCAAGATAACGCCTGAAACCGATTCGTGAAATGCCCGGCGGGCCGGATCCGCCCGTTCGCGCCGACTGACATTGACCCTCCGGCCGGTTTTACTAGAATGTCCGCCTTGGATTCTCCGTCCGAAACGCCTCGGCGTTTATCCCTCGTAACGGTGATAATCAGCCGCTTGAGGAACCAGCATGTCGGGTTCGAAGTCATCGTCATCCGGTCCAGCCGCCCCGGGGATACACGAAACCTCGCGTCGCGAGAAGCTGCGCAAGATCGCGGAATTGGGGCGGGATCCGTGGGGCAGCCGGTTTGATGATCGTGCGGCGATCGGCGAGATCCGCAGTCGGGCGGACGAAATTCATTTTCAACCCGCATCAGGCGAACCGTTCGCGCTGCCCTTGATGGCTGACGGCTCGCCGCCGGATTTCCGCGCTTGGTTGAACGAGCAGGGCGCCGGTCAGTTGGTCGGGCCGCAGGTGCGAGCGGCCGGCCGGATCGTGCTGCAGCGCAAAGCCGGCAAACTCCGCTTCATCGACATCCAGGATTGGACCGGCCGGATCCAGCTGTTCATCGGCAAGCAGCAGGTGGGCGAGTCGGATTTCGAGTTGGCGGGGCAATTCGATCTGGGCGACCTGGTCGGCGTGGACGGGATGCTGTGGCGGACGAAGACGGGCGAGCTGACGATTCTGGCCGAGCGGCTCCACTTTTTGGGCAAGTCGCTGGAACCGCCGCCGGAGAAGCATCACGGCTTGCAGGATCCCGAGCTGCGGCAGCGGATGCGGTATTTGGACCTCACTTATTCCGAGGGGGTGATGGAACGGTTTTTGAACCGTGCCAAGATCATCCAGTCGATTCGCCGCACGTTAGGCGACCGGGGTTTTTGCGAGATCGAGGGGCCTACGCTTCACACGATCGCGGGGGGAGCGGCGGCACGCCCCTTCCGCACCCACCACAACGCGCTCGATATGCCGCTGGTGCTGAGGATCGCCCTCGAATTGCACTTGAAACGCCTGCTGGTCGGCGGGATGGAACGGGTCTACGAATTGGGACGCGTCTATCGGAATGAAGGGATCAGCCCCCGGCATAATCCGGAATTCACCATGCTGGAGGTCTACCAGGCCTATGGCGACTACCGGACGATGATGGAGTTGACCGAGCAACTGGTGACGCAGGCGATCCGGGCGATCGGAGCGCCGCTCCGCTTGCCCTACGGCGATGCGGAAATCGATTTCACCCCCCCCTTCGCTCGCCACACCTATCACGAGCTGTTCGAGCGTTACGCGGGCGTGTCGCCGGACGACCTGCCCGCGATCCGTTCGTTGGCCAAAGAGTTGGACATCGAAACGGCCAATCGCCATCCGGATGTCTTGAAGAATGCGGTGTTCGAGGAACGCGTCGAGGACCAGCTGCACGGGCCGGTGTTCGTGATCGATTACCCGGCCAGCATCTGCCCGTTGACCAAACGCAAGGCGTCGAATCCCGAACTCGCCGAACGTTTCGAGCTGTTCCTGTGTGGCATGGAAGTGGCCAATGCCTACACCGAATTGAACGACCCGGATCTGCAGGAACAGCTGTTCCAGACCCAGCTGGAAGGTCTTCCCGAAGAAGACTCGATGGCCAAGATGGATCATGATTTTGTGAGGGCGTTGCGGCATGGGATGCCGCCGGCCGGTGGCTTGGGAATCGGGATCGATCGGTTGGTCATGCTGCTGACCAATTCGCCGACGATTCGTGACGTGATTCTGTTTCCCCTCCTGCGACCGGAGGGTTCGCCCTGAACGTGCGGCGGAACCGCATACGATTTTGCCTAAGGATGGGCCATGTTCAAATTGCTGCTGTCTTGGCGTTATCTCCGCACCCGGTACATCGCCCTGGCTTCGATCATCAGTGTCACCTTGGGGGTGGCGACGTTGATCGTGGTCAACAGTGTGATGGCCGGTTTCAGCGATGAAATGCACCGGCGACTGCACGGGATCCTCTCGGATATCGTCTTCGAAAGCCACAGTTTGGGGGGGCTTCCTGATCCCGATTGGCACATCGCCGAGATCCGCAAGGTGGTGGGAGAACGGCTGGTCGGGATCACTTCGACGGTCCAAGTACCGGCGATGCTGAGTTTTCCGATGCGGGGCCAGTGGATCACGCGGCAGGTGAATCTGATCGGTGTGGACGAGGAAACCTATGCCGATGTGGGTGATTTCAGCCAATATCTGCTGCATCCGGCGAACCGGGAGCGTCTGACGTTCCAGTTGCACGAGAACGGTTATGACCCGCGGCTTCCCGAGTCGGGTTGGGTCCAGCGTCGTCGGCGGCTCGCGTTCGAGCGGGCCTATGACGAGCAGTTGCGGCAGGTCGAGTCCCTTCGGCGGTCGGAGCCGGGCGAGCAAGCGGGCGGGTTTGTACCGCCCGCCGACCCCTTCGGTGGCGTTCCCAGCGACCCCTACGGAGCGAGAACGACGCAGAAACCGGGCGAGGTGTTTGACGAAGCGAAACAACAGCACACGGGGGTGATCCTGGGCATGATGGTGGCCAGCGTGCGCCATCGCGACCACGATGGCGAAGTGCGGGACCACTTTCTGTGCCGACCGGGGGACGACGTCAATCTGACTTTTCCCACCTCGCCCCCGCCCGGGCAAGCTCCCTCGGCCCAAAGCGCCCGCTTTACCGTGGTCGATCTGTACGAGAGCAAGATGAGCGAGTACGACAGCACGTTTGC
>SLMF01000587.1 GCA_007133715.1 Planctomycetaceae bacterium | reverse complement strand
TTCCTCGCGTTATGCGGAGCGATTGCAACGGGTTCCGCCGTTGTGGGACAAAGCGTTCGAGGTGAATGCGTCCTCCGATGCCGCCGTGCGTGCTTCGTGCATCGAGTTTGTGTTGGCCGGACTGCACGCGCTGGACATGATCTCGCGTTCGCAGCACCACGGGCAAATCACCTACGAACTGGACTGATCATCTCCGACGGGCAGGGCCTCGGCAACCTGGCTCCAATCCCGTCGTTGTCGCGAGCTGGGGATCCCCATTTTCTGGCGATACTTGGTGATCGTGCGGCGAGCGACCTTCAAGCCTTGTTCGCCCATCCGCTTGACCAATTCGTCATCGCTGTACGGTTTGGATTTATCTTCCTGATCGATCACTTCCTGGAGTTTCAAGCGGATGGCATCCCAAGCCACCTCGTCGCCGTCGGCGCTCTGGGTCCCGCCGACGAAGAAGCGGCGGAGGGCCAGGATCCCGCGGGGTGTCTGGATCCATTTGTCGTCCACGGCTCGGCTGACCGTGGTCACATGCACTCCGACCTGCTCGGCGATCTGCTGCATTTTGAGGGGTTCGATGTGCTCGGGGCCCTCATCCAGAAAGCGTTGTTGGTAATCGACGATGGCTTGCGCCACTTTGACCAAGGTGTTGCGACGCTGCTGGATGGAATCGATCAGCCATTGCGCGGCATCGATCTTGCGGCGGATGAACTCGCGTTCTTCTTCGGTTGCCGTGCCATTTGCCAAACGGCGGCGGTAGTGTTCGCTGATCCGCAGCTGGGGCGTGCGGTATTCGTCGACGATCACGCGATAGCGGCCGTCGGTTCCTTTTTCCACCTGCACGTCGGGCGTGACGGTGGGTACGAAGTCGTCGGCGAATTCGGCCGCCGGTTTCGGATTCAACTTGCGGAGTTCGGCCCAAACGGCTTGGATATCTTCCAGTGACAGGCCCGTTTTTTTTCGGATGGCGGGCAAGCGGTTGTCGCGGAGATCCTCCAAATGGTCGGAGATCAACTTCCGCAGATCCTCGAAATAGGGCCTCTCCGGGTCCAGTTGGATCAGCAGGCATTCGCGGAGGTCGCGGGCGGCAACTCCGAGCGGATCCAGGCTTTGCACCACGGCCAAAGCCTGTTCCGCCTGCTCCTGTTGCTGCGAGGTCAGCGGAGGAACCAACAGATCTTCCAGACTGGTCCGAAAGTAGCCTCCGTCCCGCGCGTCCAGGGTCGAGATAATGCGTTCGGCGATGCGGCGGACGGCCGGTTCCAAGTCGAGTTCGCCCAGCTGGTGCAACAGGTGATCCTGGAGGGATTCGGGCCGCGAGGCCACGTTGGCCATCGTGTCGTGCCGCCGCTGGGCGTCTTCCTCCAGACGGTTTGCCGAACGATGGGGCGAGTCGTCAAAGTACTCGGGCAGCTCGCGGTCCAGGTCATCCAGCCGCTGGAAATCGTCGACATTGTCCCGCTGCTCATCCAGCACCATCTCCCGCTCGGGCTCCGCCGGCGCATCGGGATGTTCGACTTCCCGATCCTCCGCGTCGCGATCATCGGGTTCCGGATCCTGGAATTCCAGGAGCGGATTCTCGTTCATCTCCTGATCGATCCGCTCCTGCAAGGCCATCATGGGCAGCTGCAGGATCTCCATCGACTGGATCATCCGCGGAGCCAGTTTCTGGACCTGGACTTGTCGCGTTTCGAGACCGAGTGAAAGTCGCATGATTTCCGTTCCGCGTCGGCTGCCGCGGGCTCACCTTCCTTTGCCGTCTGGTAATTCAGAATTTCTGCCGCCCGGACAGGGCATCGGCCAGCACCTCTTTGTTTGTATACTCCAGGATACTTCCGGCTGTGACACCGCGAGCCAACCGGGTGATTTCGACCGGAAACTCGGCCAGCAAATGGGAGACGTACAGCGCCGTGCCATCCCCTTCCACGGTGGGATTTGTGGCCATCACCACTTCGCGAAAACCGTTCTGCCGGACGCGTTCGACCAGCGCCTCCATCGTCAATTGCTCGGGGCCGATGTTTTCCAGGGGAGCAATCCGGCCCAAGAGCACGTGATACACCCCGCGGTAAACGCCGGCCTGCTCCAGAGACATGAGGTCGCGAGGCTGCTCGACCACGCACAGCAGGGTCGTGTCTCGCGTGGCATCTTGACAGATCGCACACCGCGGCCCTTCGGACAAATTATAACACACCTCGCAATAGCGGACATTTTCGCGAACATTGCGGATGGCATCGGCCAGCGCCAGGGCCTCGCTCTTGTGCACTCGCAGCAAGTGGTAGGCCAGTCGTTCTGCCGATTTGCGGCCGATCCCCGGCAATTTCGCCAGTTCCTCGATCACGCGCGCTAAGGAATCGGTAAGCTGAGTCATGGAAGTCCGCCGCCTTCCGCTTACTGCTCATCGGCATCATCGGGCCGCGAACCAGTCATCTTGGCCATGATATCCGATAATGCCGGCATCGGCAGGCCTTCCGTCAGCGAGGACATGGCCTCCAGATGCAGCTGACGCGCCTTGGTTACGGCCTGATTGATGGCTCCCGGCAGCAGATCCTCGATCATCTCCCGTTCGCCCTTCTCGACCAACACGGGGTCGATGGTCACACGGAGGATTTCCCCCAATCCATTCACTTCGACTTCCACCATCCCCCCGCCGGTGTTCGAGGTGACCCGCTCGCTTTTCAGACGCGAATTGACCGCTTCCATCTTGCCACTGAACTGCTGCGCGTGCCGCAGCAGCGATGCCAAGTTGCCCAGTTCCTTAAACATACCCCTTCGTCTCCTCGCGTAACCCC
>SLMF01000693.1 GCA_007133715.1 Planctomycetaceae bacterium | reverse complement strand
TTGCTCAACATCACGTCTTCGCTCGCCCGCCAGCCGTCTTGAGGCATGGCATACAGTGAGGTCAAGCGGCTGCGATCCAAGTCGAGGGGATAGGGGAACCCGCCTTGCTCCGCATTCGCCATCAGCCGCTGGAAATCACGCAGGCGGCTGTGGAAACGAGCGACCCGGTTCTCGCGGCGAGTCAGATCGGCCAGAGAATTCCCGCGTACGCGGATATTCACCCGATCGTTGGTGTCCACCCAGTGTTCGATGCGTACCGACAGGTCGTTGGCGATCAGAAAGGGGATCAGAAAGTTCCGCAGATCGTTATTCAACGCATTGAATCCGCCGGGCGTTCGCGGGTAGGCGTTCGCCCCGGTGCGTTCGAAAAACGGCGGCAGATCGGGCCGGATCAGCAGCACGCGGCGATAGATCGTGTACGGCTCCTCCGGATCGTCGTCTCCGCTGTCATTCTGGATCCACCAGACGATTTCGGCCAGATTCGACTGCTGACTAATCCCCTCGATTTGGCCCACGAACGGCGAACCTTGGCTGCGCGCCGTAAAGGCCAGCACGTCATCGATATCGCCGAGAATCGTGCTCACGGCATCCGGATCGTTGGCCAGCACGCCGTCGTGATTCCAATCCATGTCCGTACTGGGCCCGTCGATGACCTCGAAGTACCCCCCACCGGCCCCCGCATCGGTCCACGGGCGCACGGGGACGGTCAGTCCGTCCAGATCTTCTTGCAGACGGTGCGCCACCCCGCGCACGCTGCCCGCCATTTCGATCGTAGCCCGCCCTTCGGCTACCACCCGACCCACCAAAGCAAAGGCCTGGGACAGGGCCAGAATCAAGAGCAGCGTGACGGCCATCGCCACCAGCAATTCGACGAGCGTAAAAGCGGCTCGGTCCCGTCGGGGGGACGGTGTTCGCGTACTGCGGAACGCCCGAATCGGGGCGCGACGGGGGGTGGCTGGCATGATCCGCTCTCCTGCCTGTTTCTTTATAGATCTCGAAACACTATACTCAATTCGACCCGCCGCAGGCAGCTTTGTCAAGCAAACCAAGCAAAGAGGTTGCTGGAAGCCGATTCCCATGCTATCACGCCCCACGTTCTGGCTGGAACAGCAGCTGGCCGACGACTGGCCACCGGAAATCTGGAGCCGTACGACGGTCGTCGCAGCGGTTTCGGGGGGAGCGGACAGCGTGGCGATGCTGCGGGCCTTGTGTTCGCTGAAGTTACCATCTAACGGCCGTTTGGTTGTAGCTCATTTTAACCATGGCGTGCGGGGGGAAGAAGCGGAAGAAGATGCGCGCTTCGTCCAACGGCTGTGTGAAGAACTCGGAGTGGCGTGCGAAATCGGGCGTGTGGGTTCCACGCGGCAGGATGCCGCGTCTACTTGGCAGAAAATGGGGGACTCGCGGCAGGATGCCGCGTCTACTTTGCGGTCCGAAGCGGCGTTTCGCCGGGCACGCTATGCGTTTTTGGCCGAGGTGGCGGGGCGCTACGGTGCGCGCTATGTGGCCACCGGACATACCGCGGATGATCAGGCCGAAACGGTGCTCCACCGGCTGTTCCGCGGGACGGGGCTCGCCGGGCTGGCGGGGATCGGCCGGTTCCGCCCGCTCCTCTACGGAGTCGTGCTCGTCCGCCCCTTGCTCTGGGTCCGGCGACGGGACGTGCTGAAGTATCTGCAGATGAAGGCTCAGCCCTACCGCGAGGACTCGACCAATCGCGGCCAGCGGTTCACTCGCAACCGCTTGCGGCATGCAATGATCCCCCGCATCGAATCCGAATACAATCGTCAGTTCGTTCCGGCCATGTCACGTCTGGCCGCCCTGGCTGCCGAGGTCCAGAGCCTGATCGGCGACCTGATGACGCCGTTGCTGGCCCATGTGCGGCTTCAGGATCCCCGGCGGGTGACCATCGCTTGTACTCCCTTGCAGTCCGTGCGGCCGCTGGTGATCCGGGAGTTGCTGGTCGAGGTGTGGCGGCAGCAGGGTTGGCCGGAACAGGCGATGAGTTATGCTAAATGGCAGCAGCTGTGCCGCTGGGTCCAATCTGCGGACGCAGCGGTTGCGGAGACAGCGGCCATGCTGCCCGGCGGGATCATCGCCCGGCGCGAGGACGATCGCCTGACACTGGAACGGAGGCTTTGACCAGAGTCTGAATTCCCGAATCTCAAGGCTGGCTTCGACTTCACTCGTTTTCTCCTGCGCGAAAGGAAAGCATCATGTGTGAGTCCTGTTCCGTCCGTTTGAATCGTCGTGAGTTTGTGGTCGGCGGCTCGCTCGCCGCTTCGTTCTTCTCTTCTTCGTTATTGCGGGCGAGCGAGGAACAGCCCGCGGGTGCGGGCGGATTTCCGGCTCGCGACCAGACGCCGACGCGTGTCAAGACCGTGTTCCTGTACCCGTTGCCCGAGGACTATGACGAGGGAAATCGCTGGCATCCCTACCCGGGCCGCTACTTCCGTCACCCGGAACAGCAAGCAAAGTTCTCGGAACAGATCCAGGGGATGGCCGAACGCATCGGATTGCAGCTGGAAATCGCCACCGAACCGCTGAGGACACGAGACCAGGCGGACGCCTACTTGGCCGAGACGCTGGCCGATCTGCCCGATGCTCTGCTGGTCATCTGCCTGTCCAATGCCTCGATTGCCGATGCCCAACGGATATCGCAGGAGGTGGACGTGCCGGCGATCGTGTACTTGCCGACCGGTGCGACACACGGGCGGCCGCCGGCAGGATTGATGGAGGCGGAACGCGTCCACTTTATCCTCTCCGTCGAGAACTGGG
>SLMF01000090.1 GCA_007133715.1 Planctomycetaceae bacterium | reverse complement strand
GCTTCGCGACAGCCCGCCACGATCAGCGCCGATCCGTCCGACAGCAGAGGCTGGACGGATTGCGGATCGCCGAGCGGTGCGACCAGGGTTGCCAGCATCACGGCCATCAGGATCCGCAGCGGCAACCCGATCCGAACGGGTACCGCCAGCGGAACCAGCAGCAGCAGGCCGCCGATCCGTAACACGGCCATCAAGAAGACCAAAAAATGGTTGCTGTAGGCCTCCAGCACGCGCAAGCTCCTTAACCCCCGGCCAAGGTGCGCGGGATCTCCAGGATCAAACACTGCGAATACTCGACCAAACGGGCGATCAACCAGGGCAACAGCAGGGCGAGTGTGGCACCCATCACCAAGATCTTGGGCACAAACGAGAGCGTCTGATCCTGGACCTGTGTCAATGCCTGCAGGAGACCGGCGACCAGGGCCACGGCCAGACCGGCCGCCAGGATCGGCGAACTCAAAATCAGCGCCATCCACAACGCTTGACGAACCAGATCGATCGCTTGCTCAATGCTCATCGCTGTCGACTCACCAAGTCCTCAAACGTAAGGCGCGAAACTCTGCAACAACATGCCGACCACCAGGTTCCAACCGTCGACCAGCACGAACAGCATCAGTTTCAGCGGCAGCGAGACCACGCCGGGCGGCAACATGACCATGCCCATCGAAACCGTGATGCTCGACACCACCAGGTCCAGAATCAGAAACGGCAGGTAGATTTGGAAGCCGATCAGGAAGGCCACCGTCAATTCGCTCAACACAAAGGCCGGCAGCAGCACCTGCAGCGGGACGTCGTCGTACGACGAAATCTCCGCCCGGGGTTCCGGAACGTACTGGTAAAACAGCCAGATGTTGTCGGTGTGGCCCGTGATCTCGATCTGCTGGCTCATGAACCGTCGCACGGGTTGCACGCCCGTCTGCCAGGCTTCCTCGAAACTCATCTCATGCTGCGGATCGGTGTAGGGACCGATCGCCTGCTCATACACCTCGGTCCACACGGGGGTCATCAGCAGCAGGGTCATGAACAGCGCCAGTGCGGTGACCACCTGATTCGAGGGCAGCTGTTGCACACCCAGGGCTTGGCGCAACAGCCCCAGGACCACGGAAATGCGGACAAAACTGGTGGTCATCAGCAGGAAGGCGGGCGCGAGGCTCAGCACGGACATCAGGAGCACGATTTGCAGCGTGGAATTCAGCCGTTCGGGCCGGCCCCATTCGCCGGGCGCCTCGGTCATCAGTTCGGCCAGGGAGGTCGCACCCTGCGGTGGCGGAGAAGCGGAGGCCTGCGGTGGCGGAGAAGCGGAGGTTGGCAGTGGCGGCGCGGGCGACTGGGCCCTGCCGACTGCGACGGCCCCCAGCAGGAGCCAGGCAACGACCAGGAAACTCGCCGTGGCCCAGAGCAGGAACCGGTAAAGCGATCGCCAGCGATGGTCCGGCAAATAACGCATAGCGCGCGGCACCCTTCCTGTCAGCGGCCGGCGGGACAGTGCATACCGCGAGCTTCGCCGGAGCCGCCCAGTTGCGAGAGGATCTCGCGGAACGAAGCCGAAATACTCTCCGTCCGCTGGTGACGGCAGATCCCGCTGAGGCGAGCGATCTCGCGGGAGTCCGTGATTTCGGTCAGCGTCTCCGCGCCCTGGGCCGAAACCGCCAGCAGCAGCAGTTTGTTGCCCAGTCGCACCAAGTGCATCTCCTGGCGACCATTCAGCGGCACCCGTCCCAACGTCTCGAACACCTCGCCCGGCAACAGCCCGCGGCGGGCAGTGCCCGTACGCCGCTGGACCCACACCAGCAGCAGGAACAGACCTACCACCACAGCCAAACTGGTCACCGACGTCACCACGGCCCGACTCGTGCCGGGAGCGGCTGAGGTGACCGCCGCGGCCGGAGGGGAGAGAGCCAGGGTCGGGGCTTTCAAGGGCCGCGAGCACACCGTCACCTCCGGGCCGTGTGAACTGTCCACCAGAGCGATCGGCAGATGCAGGCTCGCACCCCGCTCCGCAAATACCCGCTCCGACTCGCCCGCCACGGCCAACGACCACGGCACCAGCAGGCTCACCGTGCCTAACAAGCTCAAGGTCAAAACAGGGGTCATCCGTAGCATCCGTGCCATGGCCTGAAATCCAGCTCAAGTTGAACCCGTTCCCGCGACGATTACGAAGCGGGGTCGTCGCGAATCACTTCGGTGACTCGCACAAAATAATAACCGTCCCGCAGCACGAGGTGCCCCCGCGCCACCAATCGCGACCCGGCATAGACGGCCACCGGATCGCGGGTCGCTTGCTCCAAGGCCAGCGTCCTGCCACCCGCTACGGGGTCCAGCAAGTCGGCAGGGACCGTGGCTCCGCCAACTTCCACCCGCAGCGTGACCGCGTCGTCGAACTCCGGCATCTCGGCCGTGCTGGCTGATCGAGCGCGTGTTTCCGGGGCCGTCATCCGCTTTTCGCTCCCAAAAGCAAGTTTCCCAAGCAGGGTGCTACTTGTCGCCAAAAACGGCCTCGGGAGCAAGATCAATTACCCGCGAATCGGTAGCCCCGCTAGCATCACCTGCGCCCCCCGAAACTCGCAGCTCCCCCACCCACGGGTTGCACCACAGGTCACACAAATCAGCCCAAAAAAAGTGTTTTTGCCAGCCAGGGGAGCCACGACGGTTATCCCGCCCACGGTTAGGTTTGTCCGGTTTGGTCTCGAATCGTAGAACGGAATTCATTCCGTTTCCCTGCGGCACGAACGGAATGAATTCCGTTCTACGAGGGGACGGCGTCCTGGTTTGTCGTTGC
>SLMF01000229.1 GCA_007133715.1 Planctomycetaceae bacterium | reverse complement strand
GCGGTATCTGAAGCGCGAAGCCATCTATGAAGTCGCGGTGAGCAATCCCGGCACGGCCACCGCACGGGAAGTCGAGCTGGTGACCTATCTGCCCAAGGGCATGCAATTCGTGGATGCCGATCGGCGAGGCCAGTATGAGCCGCAGAACCACGCGGTCTATTGGAGTCTGGTCGAACTGCCGCCGCAGGAAACCGGGGTCGCCAAGCTGACGCTGCTGCCGTTGGAGTCGGGCGAACAGCGGCTCAGTCTCGAGGGCCGAGCGGCCCTGGGGGTCAAGCATTCGGCCGAAAAGCGGGTTCAGGTCGACGCGATTGCCGAGCTGCAGTTCAGCGTGACGGACGAAGCGGACCCGATCGAGATCGACACCGACACGACGTACGTGATCACCCTGTCCAACACCGGGTCCAGTGCGGCCACGGACATTCAGTTGAAGGTCAACATGCCGTCGGGATTGCGGCCCTTAGGTGGCGAAGGTCCCACGAAGATCAATGTCGAAGGAACACGGGTCGAGATCGAAACGTTGGCCCATTTGGCGCCGGGAGAGCGCGCGGTTTACCGTCTGAGCGCGCGCGGATTGGAAGCCGGTCCGCAGCGGTTCCAAGTTCAATTGTTGACAGCCGAAACCCCGGTACCGATCACCAAAGAAGAGGTCACACGCGTGTATGCCGACCGGTGAGTGGTCCCGGCCGTGGCCGGTCATCGTATGGCGTTTCGAGTCGGCCGAACCGTATTCTCGAATATTTGAAAGACCCTCAGCTGCGCTGCAGCGGCAGCGATAGCTCGCGTGGCGGCAACGCTTCACGAAGTCGCCATCCCGGAGACGTCCACGTGGTGATGGTGGATGCAGCGCTGCAGCATCCACAGCAGATCGCGGACCAGGAACGGTTTGGCCAGTGGGGTGACGGCTCCGGCCTTGCGCATCCGTCGGGCATCGTCGTGGCGGAGGAAATCCAGTAGGGGGATCAGGGGAGCGGGTCGATACGCGGTGACCAGTTCGGCCACCGAGGTGGCTTCTGCGGGATCGCCACCCCGGCCGTGGAACAGGACCGCAGCCGCTCCGGAGCAGAACGCGGGGCGGTCGGCCGGTTGCCAGAGCGTGGCGTAGCCGCCCGCACGACATGCCGCATCCAGGCCTTGGAAATCGATCCACTGTCGGGCGTGAATGACGATCAAACCCTGCCCTTTCGGCCACGGGCCGGTGGCCACTTCTTCCAGAACCTCGTTGGCCGAGGCCGTTCGAGGCAGTTGCCAGGTGTTCCAGCCCGGTTGGTCTGCCGCCAGTTCGATGGCCAGGCGGCATTCCCACTGGTGCCAGAAGATGCGGGTCACACCCGGCCAGGGCTGGCCCGTCCGCGTTTCGCCCTCGCACCAACTGCCCAGCAAGACCACCAGCCGGGCCAGGGGCGCCCGGGCGTGTAGCCGTTCGATCTGCGAGCGGGAAAAGCGTCCGGGGCGCGCTTGTGCCACCAGCAGCACCTGCGGGGCAACCGGACCTGCTAACCGCTCCCCGGCCTCGTCCATCCCGCAGGCCCAGGCGACCCGCGCGTGGTCCCGCAACCAGCGAAATGCCGGAGCGAATTCCCGGTGCGCAAGGTCGCCCACGACCAGGACGGAACGCCCCCCCGGATCACCAACGCTGCTCACCTTGGCGGGTTCCGCCATCACCGCTCCCCAGAAACCGGCGCCCCGGCAACACCTATCCGAACAAATCCTGCTCCCGCCGGGCGATCCAGGCGTGCAGGGCCACCGCATCCTCCGCCTCCCGAATCCCCGCCAGAAACTCGGCATCGCTCACCATCCGACTCAAGCGGGCCAGCGTTCGCAGATGGACCCGATCGTCGGTCGAACAGATCAGAAAGAACACGTCGGTCAAAGTCGGTCCGCCAAAGGGCAGACCTTGGTAGGTTCGGCCCAGGGCCAGCACGGGCTCGGCCAGGATCCCCGGCATCGGTCGGCGGGGGTGCAGGAGCGCCACGCCGATATCCAACGCGGTGGGGTGCAGATTCTCACGATCGCGAACCGCCTGAGCCACCTTTTCAGGGTCCCAAAGCATCCCCGTATTGGCCGCCAGTTGAGCCATCTTGTCGATCACCGACCCGCGTGTGCGGGCTTCCAGCGGTACGGCGATGGCGGCGGTGGGCAGCAGGTCAGCGATTCGGATTTCTTCCGCATCCCCGGCTCGTTCCAGCACATTTTCGACCCGTTCGAGTTCTTCGTCATCGGAGACCCCGATCCGATCTTCGAGCCAGTGATGGATTTCGGCTTCGGAGAAGCGCCATTTTCCCCCGATTTTTCGGCCGGGCAAACGGCCACGATCGGCCATCCGCGCGACTTGCGCGGGGGTCAGGTGCAGATACGTTGCGAGGCGATCGAGGTCGAAATCTTTGGAAACCATGGGGATTCACCGGGAGAGGGCTGGTCACGGGGTCGTGGGCAGGCGCAGCAACGCCCCACCTATTGTTGCCACAGAGTCGGTCGTTTGTCCAGCCCCGAGCCCCCTGGAAAAGAACCGCGTTTTGGCATAGAATCATCGACCTGCATGTTTTTCCACCGCGATCAGGATCCCCGTGAGTCTGAAGTACCAGCTTATTTCGACCTCCTCTCAGTTGGCGCGTTTTTGCGAGCGTGCCCAACGAGTGCCCACGATTGGTTTCGACACCGAATTCGTGTCGGAAGATCGTTATCGTCCCGAACTCTGCCTCGTTCAAGTAGCCATTCCGGGTGAGTTGGTGATCCTTGACCCCTTGGCGATTGGCAGCATGCAGCCGTTTTGGCAGCTGGTCACT
>SLMF01000472.1 GCA_007133715.1 Planctomycetaceae bacterium | reverse complement strand
TCACCGGTCTGGGTTTCCAACAGTTGCAACAGGCGTTCCTCTTCGCGTTGTTTGTTGCGGAGTCGGGCTTGCAGGTCGTAGAATTCGGCGGTGACTTCCTGCGAATCCTCGCGGCGGCTTTGCAGTTCCCCCAGCGTCGCGGCGGCGGCGAGAAAATCGCCGTAAGCGGTGACCGGTACACGGACCGTCCATTCCCCGCTCCGCCGCCGCCCGCGGGCCGTTTGCAGATCGCTCCGCGCGATGTAGCCCCCATGCTCCTGCACCAAGTGTCCCAACGATTCGGCGATCCCCGCCAGATCGTCGACCAGCAGGGACAGCTGGGCGGTGTAGATGATCTTTCGTTCCCGCGTGGCATCCTGCGGTCCCACCGAGGTGCCCGGCGCATCGGCGGAAGGTTCGCTGGCTTGCTCTTCAGGACTCTCGCTCGCGGAGAAGACGGCCATGTCCTCCCTGGGGGGTGCCACGCCGCATCCCCCGAAAGTCCCTAGAGCCAGAATCAGCCAGAGCGTTTGGCCAAGAGTCCCAGGTCGTAACATGAGTCTTCTCCCCTTGGGGGCCAGGAACGGAGCCGGATCGACGCACTGGATTCCTGATACCGCGGAAAGCCCGATTATTCCGCCCGCGGTTAGGTTTGTCCGGTTTGGTCTCGAATCGTAGAACGGAATTCATTCCGTTTCCCTGTGGCACGAACGGAATGAATTCCGTTCTACGAGGGGACAGTTCTAACCGAGGGTAGTATATTCCGCAGAAATGGGGGCGAACGTGAGCACTCCGGTTGGTTGCGGGCGGCGGGGGGCCTACGTAGAATCAGCAACCGGTTGATCATCCGCAGAACACTACGGAACTAAAGAGGATTTCTCGTGAAAGAACAAGCGTCTAACAACTGCAGCCCGGGGCGATCGTGCCGTTTGGGGAGGGCAACGCGGAGACTGGCAGCCGGGTGCGTGCTGCTGATCCTGTCGGTTTCGGTGTGGGGCTCGTCGGGCAGGTTGTGGGCCGAGCTGGCGGCGTGGGCGCGGGTGGCGGAGGACATCCGCTACTTGGCCTCGGAGGAACTCGAAGGTCGGGGTCCGGGCACGGTGGGTCGCGAGAAGGCGGCGGAGTACCTTCGCGACGAATTCGCCCGCGGAGGATTGCGAGGCGGTGCGCCGGACGGTTCGTTTTTCCAGCCGATCGAGATCCCCCTGCGCGCGACGCTGGACGAAGCCGCCACGCGGCTGGTGTTGCGGAATCCGGCGGGCGAGCCCCTCGCGCTGGAACGGGAACTCGAATTCCAACCCTTGGCCGCGGGTGGGAGCGGGCGGCGGCAGGCCGAACTGGTTTTCGCCGGCTACGGAATCTCCGCCCCCGACCTGGGCTACGATGATTACCAAAACCTGGATGTACAGGACAAGATCGTCCTGATCCTCCGCCGCCAACCTCAGCAGCAGGATGCGGACAGTGCCTTTGGGGGCGCCACCCCGTCCACGCATGCCGGGATCCGAAACAAACTGGAACGAGCCAAGCAGCAAGGAGCCGCCGCCGTGTTGCTGGTCAACGATCCCTTCACCACCGAACGAACTGGCAGCGATGCGCTGGTTGCCACCCCCGGTTTCGGCATGCGGTCGGCCGGCATCCCCCTGGCCCAGCTCAGTCAGGCGGTCGTCGAGCGGATGCTGGAAACCACCCCGGTGATCGGTCCGCAGCAGCAGGAGTTGTCGAGCGTGGCCGAGGTGGCGGCTGCGATCGACCAGAATCTGCAGCCCCTTTCCCAGCCGCTGGCGGGCTGGTCGGCCGAATTGGAGCTCGTTTTCGAATCGACTCGCGTCCCAGGAGCCAACGTGATCGGGGTCTTGGAGGGTGCGGGCCCACGTGCGGAGGAGACGGTCGTGCTGGGCGGCCATTATGACCATTTGGGTTACGGCGAGCAGGGTTCACGGCGGCCCGAGACACGGGCGATTCATCCGGGTGCCGACGATAACGCGTCAGGAACCGCCGTCGTGCTGGATTTGGCGCGCCGCTTCGCCGCACGCGAGGCGCCCCCGCCGCGACGGCTGGTGTTCGTCGCCTTCGACGGCGAGGAACGCGGCCTGATCGGCAGCCGCGCGTATGTCGAAAATCCTCCCTTCCCACTGGAAAACACCCTCGCCATGCTGAACTTCGATATGGTGGGACGCCTCCGGGAAAACCAACTGACCCTGACCGGACTGAACACGGCCCTCGAATTCGAAAGCCTGTTCCAACAGGCCAATGAAACCGTCGGATTGCGTATCCGCCGCTGGGACCGTATCTCTCGGATGAGCGATCATTACGACTTCTACGAGCAGGGGATTCCCGTTCTACACTTCTTTACGGGAATGACGGATGAGTATCACACGCCGGACGACACGTTCGACACGCTCAATATGGACGGGGTGCTGCAGATCACGGATCTCGCCGAGCGGTTCCTGGATCTGCTGTTGGCGGCGGAAAGTCTGACTTTCGTGCCACGCGAGCAGAGTGGCGACCGTTGAGCTGAGGGGGCTGTCGGTTGTGAAAAAAATAGATTCAAGTTTTTGAATCCGACCGGGAAGCTTCTGCGAAAGCATGGTCAGAACGAGCGAGTCGGCCACGGCGGCAGACCGCTCGACACCCTTTGACATTTCGAGAGGATTCCTGATGAAGGTCCAAAGAACTATCGCGGCGTTGTTGGTCGGTTTCGGTTTGTGCTTTGCGGGGATGACGGCGGTCCACGCCGACAGCTGTGCGTCCTGCGGTCCGTGTGCCGCAGCCTGCGAGGGCAAGGACATCGTCGATACGGCTGTGGC
>SLMF01000085.1 GCA_007133715.1 Planctomycetaceae bacterium | reverse complement strand
CTCCGCCACCGGCAACCCCCCCGCAATCAACGCATCGGCCAGCGGCAACGCCGCTTCCTCCGCTTCCACCGCCAGCACCGGAATGACTTTCAGTTCTCCCAGTCGGTCATAAATCTCCGCAACCGCATCCATCGTCAATTCCCTCTTCGTTCTCAAGTGCCTGGATCAAGTTCTCCACCGCTCCCACCACCGCGCGGGAGACGCTCTCTTCCGTAAAAGCCCCGATATGGGGGACGGCAATCGTTTTTTCGTGCAGCACCAGCGGATCGGCCCCGGGCGGCTCGTGGCGGTAAGCGTCGATCGCCACCCCGGCCAGCCGGCCCGCATCCAAGGCGGCAAGCACCGCCACATCGTCCAGCAGCTCGCCCCGCGCCGTGTTGATCAAATACGCGCCCGACTTCATGCGGGCAATCCGCTCCTGATTCAGCAGCGGCTGCCCGTCCGGCAGAGCCGGCGCATGCAGACTGACCACATCGGCTTCCTCCAGTACCTGTTCCAAGTCAGCGTAACGGAACCCCGGGATCGCCGCCAAGGCCTCGTGCGGGACCGGGTCGTAGCCTCGCACCTGCATCCCCAACGCCGTGGCCATCTGGGCCACCAGACGGCCGATATGTCCGCAACCGACCAGCCCCAGCGTGCGGTCCTCCAATTCGATCCCTTTCCGCCGCTGCCACTGGCCCTGCTTCAGCCGGTGATCCGAGAACGGGATGTGGCGGACCAGACTCAAGATCAAGGCGATCGTCAGTTCGGCCACCCCGCGCGCGTTCGCGCCCTCCACACGCAGCACCGCAATCTGCAGCTGCCCCGCTGCTTCCAAATCGATGTTGTTCACCCCGACACCGTTCCGGCTGATCGCCCGCAACTCGCGCGCCTGCTCCAACACCCGCCGGCTGACAGGCTCGACCCCCGCCAGATAACCCACACAGCCCGGCAACAACTCGAGCAACTGCGCCTCGTCAGGCTGCTGGCCCGGAGTGCAGCACACCTGTTCGTAACCCGCCTGTTCGAAACGAGCCAACGCCGGGTGCCCGCCCGCGGTCAGCGAACGGGGTGTGATCAAGATCTTTCCGGTTGCCATCGCTGTCCTTCCGCTTGCCAAAGCTCGCGTTCCCCGTCCCGCAAGCGATTATTCCACCACCACTTGGCCTTGCCGCAGAAACACCCGCCGGGGAAAACCGTCGGTCTGAATGTCGCCGTAATTGTGACCCGCATCGCCGGGATACAGGCATAACGAAATCAGCGGCTCGTCGCCCGTGTTCACGGACCGGTGCGCCCAATAAGGCGGCACATATACCAGCTGGCCCGGCGAAAAAGGCTCCCAGCAGCAACGGCCGTCGGCCAACTTCATCAACATCAACCCCTGACCCCGCAGGCACAGATACACCTCGCCCGTCTGCAACACCGTGTGGTAATGCCCCTTGGTCATGAAGAACTCGTCCCCCACCGTGCCCGGGTAGAGCTTGCTGATACAGAACTTGACCTGCCCGTACTCTTCCGGCACCGGCGACTCGAACGTCTCGTAATGTACCGGATCGTTCTCCGCTTCGATCAACCGTTCCAGAGCCTCCGCGTCGGCATAGTAGCCCCGCATCACCGAAGCTCGCCGCACCAGGGGCGCATCGGCATCCTGCAGGATGCCTGCGGCCAAGTCCAAATGAACACGAAAAGGTTCCAATAACGGCGTTTCGGGGGGTGAGGTCATGGTGACTCCTGATCAAGTGAAGAGTTCCCTGCCGCCGGCAAGGGCTGCCGAACGGCCGCCGCAATGCGCGACAGTTGCTCGAACTCCGGGCCGCGGGTGGGGATGTCGATGTGAAATACCTCGGCAATCACGCGGGTCCAACCGTGCAGAAAGTAAACCCAACCGTCCTCGATATGCAACTGCCGAGCCGCCTGCTGAGCCCGCGCTTGCTCCAGAAAGAGCAGCTCGCCACGATAATTGAAATCCCAGGCATACCCGCCTGCGGGCCACACCGCGCGATCGGTCAGCGGCGATCCGGGTGCGTCCTTGCCCAAACCCGTGGCGTTGATCACCAGCGATCCGGGCGACAGCCGCTCCATCAACGGCTCCGTCAGCTCCGCAACCGGCGTATGATGGTACTCGATCGGCACGTCCGCCCCGATCCGCGTGTGAAAACGGCGGATCTCCTCCAAACGCGGCAGACTCCGGTTCGTCACGATAATCCGCGTGGGACGGTCCGCCCCCCGCTCCGGCTGCAACATGTGCCAGGTGACGGCGAGCGCCGACCCCCCCGCACCCAGCACCAACGCTTCGGCACCCGTCCGCTGCCAATGCCCCGCAGGAAGAAAGGCGTCCAACGCCAAGCCGCTGGTGATCGGGTCCTTGGCATGACCCACCAATTGCGAACCCTCCTTCGAAATGCTGCTGACCTCGCCCAACAACTCCGCAAATGCGTCCAAACGGTCGAATTGGTCGCGGCAGGCGGTCAAAAGATCAATCTTGTGCGTCGTGACCAAAGCCCCCAAAGACAAAGGGTCCTCCCGAATAAACGCTACCGCCCGCCGATATCGCTCCGGCTGGTCGTGCCAAGCAAAATTCATCCCGCGAATCAACACATCCTTCAAGCCCAAGTACTCGGCCCAGTTGGGAAACACCTGCATGATCGAGGATTTGTGCGTCGTCACCCCAATAAAGTACATCGTGGGACGCCGGGCTGGGGGATAGGGTGCATCCGGTAACAAAGGACGCACCGCAGCAGGATCGGTCATGAGCAAAAAAAAAAAAAAAAAGGGATGTGCGTGAGACCACCAGCCCCAGATTCTAG
>SLMF01000262.1 GCA_007133715.1 Planctomycetaceae bacterium | reverse complement strand
AGTTGTTATCTGATGTTAGGCAAGCCGCAGGAAGATCTACCTGCAGCGCTGTGGCCGGTTGCAGCGCTGTGGCCGGTCTCTGACCGAGGCTGTGGCCGGTCTCTGACCGAGGCACTCGGCCGACCGAAGGTCTCCCATATCGCGGGAGACCTTCGGTCGGCGGTTTCGGCGGGGTCGGAGACCCTCGCCGAGCGCGGGGTCGGAGACCCTCGCCGAGCGCGGGGTCGGAGACCCTCGCCGAGCACGTTTCTGATGTTAGCGATTGGCGGTGAGCGATTCTGGGGAGAGGACATGTTGGCTGACGCAGCCGTGTTGGGCTTGGGTGGTGGTGGCGGCGAAATCGCGGAGGTAGCCGCGTTGGGGTCGGTTGGTTGGCGGGCGCCAGTGTTTCCGTCGTTGGTCCAATTGTTCGTCGGGGACGTGCAGGGTCAGGTTTCCTTGCAGCAGATCGAAGGAGATTTCGTCGCCATCTTGGACCAAGGCGATCGGGCCTCCCACGGCGGCTTCGGGTGCGCAGTGCACGCCGATGGCTCCGTGAGAGACGCCGGAGACGCGGGTATCGGAGATCAGGGCAACTTGCCCGTCCAACTCGGGAACGCTGAGTGCTGCGGAGGCGACCAGGACTTCGGGCATACCGGAGGCGACGGGCCCGAGGTAGCGCAGCACGATCACGTGTCCGGGTCGGATCCGTTTCGTTTCGACGGCATGGGCGACGGCTTGTGAATCTTCGAAGCAGATGGCCGTTCCGCGGAAGCGTGGTTCTTGCATGCTGGAGACTTTGAAGACGATCCCGTCGGGTGCCAGGTTTCCGAAGCAGATTTGGATATCGGCGAAGGATTTGAAGGGCGTGTGGGCGGGAGCGATCAGCTGCTGATCCGTTGGGGGATCGGCGAGTTGGTCCAGCATTTCGCGCCAGGATCGTCCGGTGACCGTGATATTATCGCCGCGGAGGACACCGGCGCGGATCAGGTGTTTCAGCAGCACGGGGGTCCCGCCGGCGAGATGCAGGTCGACCATGGTTTTTCGGCCGCGGGGGGCGAAGCTACACAGGACGGGAGTCCGGCGGAAGATGGCCTGCAGGTCGCGGAGGTTGAAGTCGACATTCGCTTCGCGGGCCAGTGCCAGCAGGTGCAGCACGCCGTTGGTCGAGCCGCCGATGGCGGCGAGGGCGGCGGCGGCATCTTCGAAAGCCGGTCGGGTCAGGATCTCGCGCGGTCGCAGGTCGCGTTGCAACAGCTCGCGGACCACGCGTCCCACCCGCTGGCATTCCGCCTGCTTTTCCGCATCTTCGGCGGGGATCGAGCTGCTGAAGGGCAGCATCAGCCCGATGGCTTCCATCGCCACGCCCCAGGTATTGAACGAAGCGGCGATGCCACAACCGCCGACACCGGGACAGGCGTTTCGCAGGATCTCGTCCAATTCGGCCGCCTCCAGCTGGCCGACCGCCGCGGCGGCCTGGGCATCGTAGACATCCAAAATCGTAATGTCCCGACCCCGATGACGTCCCGGTTGGATCGTCCCGCCGCTGAGCAACAAGCCGGGATAGTTCATGCGGGCCAGGGCCATGGCGAACCCGGGCCCGTTCTTGTCGCAATGATGCAAGCCGACCAAGGCGTCGTAGCCATGGGCGGTGATGACCAGTTCGGCAGCATGGGCGATCAGATTCCGGGACGGCAGACTCGCATTCCCCCCCTCGTGCCCCTGGGTGATGTTGTCACTGACGGCCGGAACGCCGAAGGGGAACCCGATCATCTCCGAGTCCCGGCAGCCCTGGGCAATCTGCTGGGCCAGTTCGTAGGCGTGCACATTGCAGAGATTCCCGTCCAACAAGGGGACGCCGATCCCGATCTGGGGCTTGTCCAGGTCCTCGTCCGTCAATCCCAGTCCGTAATAGAAGGCGGTGACGCCGCGTTGCCAGCCGCGTGTCAGATGCCGGCTGTTCCAATTCAGGGGGTTATTCATTCCAACGTCCTTCCGAGGTTTGAAGCGGCCGTGATGGTAGCGGATGACCACCAAACGAGAGGTTGGTGTAGCCGATTCGCGAGGGGCGGGAAAGGTGACAGGCACCAAATCTGACGAGATTGGCGATTCCGGGTGAATGTGGTGAGTGCCAAGATCATCGCAATATGCTCCCGGTGGGATGGTTATTGCACGGGCATTGGCCACCACCATTGCGGCTTTGCAAACGCCGCCGGGTTCGGTCTGGGGACAACGTTCTGGCAATCCCGCGGACCAACGATTCGTTGTGGATAACCCGGCTGAGCGCATCGGTCGCGGTAGGCGGGCGGCGGGAAGTGGTGTAAGATAAACTGCAGCAAGCCGGCAATCGGGACGGACCGGACCGGCATCAGGCAGTTTGGGGCCGAGCAGGAAATCGAGGGTCGTATCATGACCGCCGTCAAAACACCAGCGGGTCTGCACGGCAGGCCGACCTGGGAAATCGCCCACTTGTTTCCCTACCAGGGAGCCTGGTCGGACGACGAGTACCTGGCGCTGAACAGCAACCATCTGATCGAGTTCTCCAGCGGCGTCCTCGAGGTCTTGCCGATGCCCACCGAACAACACCAGCAGATCGTTCTGTTCTTGTATCGAATCCTTTTCGCCTTCATCGCGCCAAATCAACTTGGAACGGTGCTGACCGCCCCGCTCCGAGTACAGTTGTGGGACGGCAAGTTCCGTGAACCCGACATTGTCTTTCTGCTGGCCCAGCACGCGGACCGCCGCGGCAACAAGTACTGGCGCGGCGCCGATCTGGTCATGGAGGTGGTCAGCGAGGACGATCCGGATCGCGATCT
>SLMF01000491.1 GCA_007133715.1 Planctomycetaceae bacterium | reverse complement strand
TTCACGCTCTTCGCTACCTCCGCCCGCTCCCCTTGTTTCTCTTGGGTGGCCCGGCTTGCCCAGGGGGCGTTTCACGCATTAGCAAGGAGCGTAACGATCCCCCGGGCGAGCCGGGGGCATTGGGTTGAATGCCCAACCTACGGGGAGACGCAGCAAGCAGATTCCGGCCTTCATGGCCTATCAGTTCTGATTTGCGGCACTAGCAGGTGCGGCAGGAGGCGTGGCAGGCACGGAGCCGGATCGCTCACTCGGTAGCCGCCGGCAGACCATAGACCTCGACCTCCGTGTAGTGGTTGAACTCATCCAAGTGATTCCCGCGGCTGGAGAGTCGCACATAGCGGCCCTGGACGCCACGGCAGTCGATCAAGCGGCCTTCCGATGTTTCCACGTAACCCCAGTCGCTGCCGATGCCCAAGCCGGACGTATGGTCTTGGTCGTTATTGAAGACCGTGGTCGATTCCAGAAAATCCGGGTCGTCGCTGATCTGAATCACCACATCGCGGTAAACGCGGGCTTCGGCATGCTGGTGCCAGACCACCATGGCAAAGAGGGTCGACGTCTGCGCTAAATCGATCTGTATCCATTGGATGCCCGGGCCCAATTCGAGAATGCCGAAATCGGAGGCTTCCTTATCGCCGTTGGTCACGTAATCCAATTGCCCCTGACGCGGGGCCAAATCGCTGCTGATGACCCGTTTACCGCGAGCCAAATTCCGGGTCCCGGCGGGTGCGAGGAACGGCGGTCGGGGCTCGCCCACTGGCTCTTCCACAAACGGAACATCGCGAGGAACCGGAGTCCCGCGAAATGCAGGAGCCGGTAACTCGAGCTTGACCGGAACCAGCGTCAGGCCCGCCCAGGGAGCGGGAGATTCGTCCGCGTCTGCTGGCGAAGAGTCGGTTTCCGCTGCCGGACTGGCAACGGGCTCGTCCACCGCGGGCCCCGGCGTCGCACCCGGGCCGCAACCAAGACAGAACAGTAAGGCCCCATACAGCCCGGCGAACCGGTACCACCCGGCATACCCAAACCAGCACACACCCCGATTCATCAACGTTCCTCCTCGATAATCTGTTCCGCGCGCTCGCGGGCCCAGGCATGTTGCGTGACTTCAAGTACGCGTTGCAAGGCCGGACCTACCGCCTCTGAATGGTCGGAACGCTCGGCAACGGCCACGATGGCCCAGGCGATCTCCTCCGTCAGGTGGCTGTCGTCCAACAATGAAACCAGCTGGGTCAACGTCTCCTCCCCGCGGGCTCGGCTGTAAGCAGCCAGAATCAGTCGTTGTTCCTCCGGCCGCCGCGCCGCCGTCCAAAGTTGGCCCAGCAATTTGGCATCTGCCGGCCGGTCGTCTCGGGCATCGGCCAGCCGGACCAATCCGCGGAGGGCCAGCACGTGTGGCCGCAATTCCTCGCCGCGGGCAATTTCCAACAAGGGCGGGACGAGTACCGGGTCCGAGCAGTTAGCGAGGAGCCGCAGGGATTCCAGGCGAACGGTCGGAGTCTGGCTTTCCAAAAACGCGAGCAGGGTCTCTCGCGCGGCAGGCCCGCCCGCGCGGGCCAGGGCCTGCAGCAGCAGGATTTGGCCGCTTTCATCCGTTTGTTCCAAGCCCTCGCGGAGTGCCGGCACACAGGTTTCGCCCCCGCGACTGGCGAGGGTCAGCAGGATTTGCAGCAGGTGTTCTCGGGCGGCCGCGGTGTTCAAACGGGATCCCGTCAGCAGTTCTACCAGCTGCTGCGTATCGGCGGGAGCCGCCAATTGCCGCAGGGCCTGGAGTGCTGCGGTCTGGACCGTCAGATCGCTGTGGCGAGCGGCCTGGAGTACCGCCGGCAAGGTATCGGTGGCGTTGCGAGCGCCCAGGGCGTTCAGCAATTGGGCCCGCACCCCCGGCTGGGCCGATTCGCTGACGGAAACCATGGCCGGATGGATGTCGTCGCCGCGGAGGCGGAGCAAAGCTTGGGCCGCCGCCCGCTGTTCGTCATCCAAGCCGGTGGCGGCGATGGTTGCCAAACGCGGGATATCGCCCGCCCCGCCCAGGCTACCCAGCGCTCGGAGAGCCGCAACCCGTACCGGCGCGTGGTCGCTGTCCAACGCGGCCACCACGGCGACCCGCGCGTGCGGGTCGCCCCGTTCGCCCAGTGCCTCGATCAGACCCGCCTGGGCTTCCGGCAGCAACAGCGGCAGCAGTTCCACGAATCGCTGCGTTGCCGCCGCTCCCGGGACTTCCTCCCGCACCTGCTGCCATCCCAGCGCCCGCAGATCGCGATCGGTTTCGCGGAGCAGGTCGACGATCATCTCGAGCAGCGCCTGGTCAGGGGCGTCCGAGTCGGCTGCCGGGGCGGGCAGGCTGGCAGTGTGCGTTACCGTCAGCCAGGCCAGCAGCAAGCTGCTCCGGGCCAGCCGTCTGATGCCAGTGCTTCTCACGAAAAGCTCCTCCGTTGGTTGCGGGTCTTTGATGTTTTCTTTGGTGCCGCAAATTGCAAGTGACGTTACCCACGTAATAGGGAACGGAAACAGCTCGAACGACCTTTATTAAAACGGTCCGTAGGTTGGGCACAGCAGGCAACTTCTGGCTTGGTGGCCTAATCATGCGTGATTTGCGGCCCTAGTCGGACTGCCGGGTTGCGGCCAGCATCCCGCGGGTGGCAGCCAAACGGATAGGGGCCGGTTGCTCGGCGGTTGCCAGGGTCCGGTAGATGGCGACGGCTTGGGTCCGCTGGCCGTCGGCCAGCAGCCGTTCGGCGCAGGCCAAGTAGGCATCGGCGGCGGCCAACTGGAGGGCCGCCGGGGCCCGCTGCTGGAATTCGGCCAAGGCTTCGCGGGCCGCCGGATTGGCAATCTGCCCCAACGCGGCGGCCGCTGCGGCCGCCACCTGCTGGTCCGCCGCATCCAGCAATTCGATCAAGGCCCCGGCGCTCTCCGCATCACGGCGTACGCCCAACGAGTGGATCACGCCGATCTGCAGGTTCCCTTCCAGCTGAGAAACCGCCTCGCGCAAGGCGGCCGCTGCGGCCGGAGCCGGGATCCGCTGCAACGCGTAACGCGCCATGTGCGATAGCTCCTCATCCGCCAGCAGTCCCGCTACCGCCGGCACGCAGGCAGCCGAACCGACCAGACTCAACTGGCGGCACAGATAGTCCTTGGCGGCACGGGTGGTCGCCGCTTCTAACGCTTCCACCAAGCGGTTTTCCAGGTGCCGGGCCGCCTGCTGGTCGCCATGCGCGCCGACCACTGCCCGGTCCAACGCCTGTAACGGGGCCCGCTCACTGCCCCAGTCATAGGTTGCCAACACCTCGAACGCCCGGTCCAAAGCCTCGTCCGCCGCCGCCACACCGCCACCGATCAGCAGCCCGGCGATCAGAAACACGATACCCCCAACTATTCTTGCAACCACTTCGATTCTCCTTGTACTTCTACTTCGTTGCCCAACAGGACGCGGGCTTTCCTTCATTCCAGGGCCTCTTCCGGCACCCGGCATACCCACACGCGAACACATCATCCCAGCGGCTTGACGCCACCCAGATTGGACCAAGGCTCCCGCTGGGAACGGCTCCGCATGCGGTTGGCCGTATCGTCCCGGTCGAAGGCCTCCGTGACCGGATCCCAGCGAAGTTTCCGACCCAATTCCATGGCGATGTTACCCAGATGGGAGAGGGTGGAACAGCGATGGCCAATCTCTGCCGGAAAATACGGGTCCCGCCGCGACTTGACACAATCCAGGAAATTCCGGTGCTCGCCACGCGGTTCGGTGAACAAGGAAATCTCCTCCGGCCCGATCACACTCGCCAGGATCGCGTCGGAACTGGCCTGCAGGGGGCGGACCCAACCGTCATTGCCGACCCAGCCGTCGCTGCCTTCGAAACGCAAGCCCGTGCCCCCGCTGTCCACACGCAATTCGACCCCGTCGGCATAGCGATAAACCAAATGGTACTCGAAGAACGTATCGTACAACCCGTTCTCGTGCCGCCGCCCGCTGCCTTCGACCTCCACCGGCCCGCTGTGTTCCGTGTCGTTGGCCCACTGGACCGTATCCAGTTGGTGGGCGCCCCAATCGGTCAATTGGCCCCCGGAGTAATCCCGGTGCCACCGCCAGTGGTACGGATGCAGCCCCTGGCGATAGGGAGCCCAGGGGGCGGGCCCCAACCACATGTCCCAATCCAATTCGGCTGGCACCGGCTGCGGCCGCGGATCCCCCGCGTTGCCCGGACCGCCCGGCAGCTGGCAGAAAATCCGCTCCAACCGGCCGATCCGGCCATTGCGGACCAGTTCCGCCATCCGATGGTAGACCGGGATCGAGCGATCCTCCGTCGCCGTCTGGAACACCGTGCCGTAACGCCGCACCAAGTCGGCCACGATCCGCCCCTCCGCAATGCTCAGCGTCGGCTTCTCGCACATCACGTCCTTGCCAGCCTGAATCGCCCCGACCGACATCGGGCCATGCCACTGGTCACCCGTCGAAATCATCACGGCATCCACATCCTCGCGGGCGATCACTTCCCGCCAATCACGGGTGGTGGCGCAGTCAAACGACTCGCCTCGCTGCTGCCGCACGGTGTGGACCGCCGCCTCGATCTGCCGCGTGTCCACATCGCACAGAATCACGGGCTCGGCATCGTTCTGGCGGAGGAAAGACCGCAAATTATGCCCGATCCCGTGGCTGCCCAGTCCGATAAAGCCGATCGTGATCCGCTCGCTGGGCGCGGACCGCCCCGCGTTGCCCAACGCGGCAGGGGAAATCACATAGGGGGCGGCGCACCAGGCGGCACCACCCGCAATCACCCGCCGCAAAAAACTACGCCGAGCCCTGCAACCATTCCTCTCGCTTGTCATCGGTCGATTCCTCGCTGCTGACACCCTCGAACTGCCTCCCTTGCCACCCCGTGCCAACCGATTCCGGAACCCCAACTAGGTGAAATGCAACCACTCAAGCTGCGGAACACGGAACGGACGCTTGTACTCAAAGTGCGCTAAACCGAGCACGGTGTCAATACGCCCCCAATCGGTCTGGTCTGGCAAGCGCCCCGGGGGTTGGCTTCATCGGCTGACGGTTCAGCGCCGACTCCGGCTGCCGAGACGGCTGACGAGCAACCCGACCAGCAGGATGGTCAGGGTCCCGGCCACGATTGTCAGGAAGCTGTGCAGGGGGCTGCGGAGCGGCTCGGGCAACGTTTCGCAGTCCGGCGACAGCGTCATCCAGACGATCACCAACACGCCCAGCAAGACCCCGGTGGCGGCGGCCGGGTTGCTCGCCTTCCGCGAGATCATTCCCAGCAGAAACAGACCAACCATCCCGCCGGCAAAGATCCCCGACAGGGTCCACCAGGCGTCCAAAGCGGCTTGCACATTGATCATGGCCAGCCCGATCCCGGTTCCCAGCAATCCCCAGATCAGCGTGCCCAGGTGCAGCACCCACATCGATTCCCGCTCGCCAGCCTCCGGTCGCAGATAACGCTGGTAGAAATCGGTCAACAGCAACGTGGCGGACGAGTTCAAACTGGTGGAGATCGTACTCATCGCCGCCGCAAAGATGGCGGCGATCAGCAACCCGGTGACCCCGGGCGGCAATTGCGTGACGATGAAATAGGGGAACACGCGGTCGGCCATCCCCTCGGCCCGATAGGTCTCGGGCAGCAGGTCCGGCTGGGCCGAATAAAACGCGAACAGGGCCGTGCCGATGAACACGAACACGGCCGAGACGGGTACGTACAGCAGCCCGCCCAGCCACACACTCTTGCGAGCTTCGGCATCCGACCGGGCGGCCACGTAACGCTGGACATAGTTCTGATCGATGCCGAAATTCTGCAGGTTGATGGTGAAACCGTAGACCAGCACGACCCAGAACGTCGGCTCGGCCAAACTGCTACCGAAGCTGCCCAGGGAGAACTTCTGCTCGGCCGCCGCCAGTGTGAACAACTGGCCGGGCCCCTCGGGCAACCCCAGCACCATGATCAGCAGGCAGACTCCCGCTCCGCCCATCAGCACCAAACTCTGGATCGCATCCGTCCAGATCACGGCGATGATCCCGCCCAGCATCGTGTACACCACCACCGAAACGCCGGTCAACAGGATCACCAGCCGAATGTCCCATTCCAGCAGGACACTCAACGGCAAGGCCATTAGGAAGGTGACCGAGCCGATGCGTGCCAATTGGGTCAGCAGGTAGCACAGACCGGCATACAGGCGTGCCCAGGGTCCGAAACGCCGCTCGAGATGGCTGTACGCCGACACTTCGCCGCTGGCCCGATAGTACGGCAGGAACCAGCGGACAGCGATCCAGGTCGCCGGCGGCAGCGACAGGCTGAAGACGAAAACATTCCAGTCTTCCGCGTAGGAGCGGCCGGGCAGTGCCAGGAAACTGATGCTGCTGAGGTAGGTCGCCAGGATCGACAGTCCGACGGCCCAGCCCGGCAGCGCCCGGCCGGCCGTGGTGAACCCGGCGGTCGTCCGGCTCTGGCCGCTGCGGTAGAAGTACAACCCCACGGCCAGCACGGCCAGGAAGTAGACGATCAGGACCGTCAGATCCGCCCCACGAAGGTATCCGCCCATCTCGATTCCTTGTCCTGCTCACCGCGAATCCGAACTTACGGCGAATCGGGAACGGCAAAAGGACCTTGCCGATCGTAGGCCAGGTGAGCGATCCGGGCATCCGCCTCGCTGCCACCCGCGCCGACGCCCCACTGGAAGTAGGGCCCCTCGCCCGGCAGCATGGGATCACGGCCGCTGCTGGGAGCCAGGAAGGCCAGTCGCTGGCCGTTGCGGAAGATCTGGACATAACCGTCGTCTTGCACCGCCATCCGGTAGGTGTGCAGAGCCGAATGGTTGTCCAGCCCTTCGGCCAATTCCCGAAAGCCGCGATCGTACCAGTAAACACCGGTCCGTGTCACGGTCAGAAAATACCGGCGGCCGTCCACACCGGCCTCGAAGTCGATCCCTCGGTTGCCCGCGGTGTTCCGCGTCACCTGGATGCGGATCTCCGCCGTAAATCCCCGCTGGCCGGTCACGGAGCCAAATCGCTCGTCCGCGACATCGGCCCAGCGAACCCGCTGGTTCGCACCGGTGACCAACTGGATGCCTTCGTCGGCAACCCGCACTGCTTCCGCTTCACCTATCCCGGTGCCCGTGTACAGCCAGCCAGCCTGGCTGGGCAGTTCGGAGGGCCGGAACACCGTTTCCAGGGGCGATTTGACCGCCAGTTCCTCCGGCTCCGGTGGCGGCGGCGGGGCCGCATTGGGCTGCTGCAGCCACGCTAAATTGAAACGGTAGTGCAGACCGCTGGAAATCAGATGGATCACGCCGTCGGGAGTCTGGGTCGCCGCCAGATAACCCCGCGGTTCCGCCCGCTCAAGGGTTGCGGTGAACTGGCGAGTGTGTCCCGCCGTCTGGAAATCCCCCTCCTCGGGCGTCAGCAGCTTGCGGACCGGCCAACTCTGACCCTCGTCAAAACTGAGTGCCCCGAACAGACCATAACCGTCGAACGTGCCGCCCTGATCAGCGGGGAATTCCAAGGTCAAATTGCGGTCATGCGGGCCGGTAAACGACGCGAAAAACAAGGGACCCTCGGCCAAACGCATCAGCACCAGACGCTGGCCGCCCGCGATCGGCGGGAATTCGCTGGCCGAATACGTCCAACTGCGGCCGCCGTCATCCGACACGCTCATCGGCATCCGCCCGTCGATCGTGTCGCCGCGACCCAGGGCCAGCCACCGGCCGTCCGCCAATTCGACCACCCCCGCGTGGATCCCGGCAATCGTTCCGCCTTGACCCCCGGCGACAAAGTCCGGCGGAGGCGTCCCGGCACCCGGCTCCTGCCAACGGGTACCCTCGTCCCGACCAATGTGCACGGCCGTGCCCCCGCTGCCACCCGTCACGGCATCACAAGGAACCACGATCGCGCCGTCGGACGTCTTGATGACCCCGGCGATCGGCATGTTCCGCAAACCATACTCCGGCTGAATCCACTGCGGCTCCGACCAACTCACCCCGTTGTCCGTGCTGGTCCGGTAGAACAGGGCCAGATTGCCCCAGCCGTAACTGATACTGATCCCGTTGAAGTGATAAATCGTCTGGCCGTCGCGGTCCCACCAGATCGACGTGGCATGCATGTTGCGATCCGGCACCTTGTGGAACACGGCCGGCGGATCCCAAGCTTCGGCCCCGCGTCGCAAGCGTGCGGCGGCCACCGTCAACTCGCGTCCCGGCTCGGTGTTCGTCGTGTACCACGTCGCCAGCAGATCGCCGTTGGGACACGGCGTGATGTCCGGGCAGTGATTATGCCGCGAGTACAACGGCCCGTCCGAATTGGGCGGGAGCAGCACAAAACGCTGGGGCGGTTCGACGTACGGTTCCGCCGGATCGGGACCGTCCGACCAGTCGTGCGGCTGTTGCGAAACGCCCTGTGCCCAAAGGGGCGGGGCGGGTACAGCCAACGGTTCGCTCGACGGCATCTCCGCTTGCACCACCCGGAAGCCAATCAACCAGTGCCGCTCGTCCGGGAGAGCACCCAACCGGTTCGCACTCCGCAGGAAGCCGAGTTCGCTGCTGTGACTGCCGCCCCGTGTCACACGAGCCTGGTGGATGGGCAGGGGCCCGACGTAGCCGACCGGATCGGTCTGAGCCTGGTCCGGATACGGGCCGTACCAATCCCAACACCATTCCTCGACATTGCCGTGCAGGTCGTACAACCCCCAGGCATTGGGCGGCGTGCGGCCGACGTGCAACGGAACCTCCCGCGGGTTCCAATCCGCTCGCGGGTTCTTGTGAAACGGCTCGGGCAACGTGTCCCCCGTGTGATAAGCCGAAGTCGTGCCGGCCCGGCAAGCGTATTCCCACTCGGCCTCGGTCGGCAACCGGTACGTCTTGCCCTCCCGCTCGGAAAGCCAGGCGCAGAAGGCCATCGCGTCGTGCCAAGAAACAAAGATCACCGCTTCGTCGTCCTCGTGAGACAAGCCCCTTTTGCCCCGCAGCTCGCGATGCGACGGATCGAATTGCTCGTACTGGGCGTTGGTCACTTCCGTCGCTCCCATCCAGAACGACTGCCCGATCGTGACTTCGCGAACCGGCTGTTCGTCGAATTCGCCCTGCTCGCAGCCCATCCGGAAACTCCCGGCCGGGATGCGAACCAGCTCCATCCCCAGCGAATTCACCACCGATTCCCGTGCGGCAGGTTCAGCGGTTGCCGTCGAAGTCGCTGTGGCCAAGCACCCCGTGGCTGCCACGGTCAGAACCACCCGCCAAAACGCGGCTTGTCGTCTCTCGGGTCTCATCGTTCGTTCCTTTTGATCAAGAGATTGCCTGCGGTTCGATCGGCGCCCGCTGCTGGCCGCACTCAGACGCCCCTGGGCCTGCCCCACGACTTGGTACGGGCAACCGTCACCGTGTGTCCTGGTCCTTAACGCACTCCCAGCACCGGGTTGCCACGATAGTCGGAAGAAAATGCCACTGCAATACGGTACATATAAAGAGGAAGCGTTGGTTTACGGCAAATTCTCTGACCCGCGAATCCGAGTCGACTCCGAGCTAGTTCCCAAACGCTTGACAAATGTTGGAATTTTCTCTAGAAGTTTCCGTAAGGGAGCAGAAGTCTCCGACCCTGCGTTTGAGCCTGTTTTCTGCATACATCTAGGTATTGAAACATCCTCTTTCGGGTTGGTTCTCTTTTCGGCAGTTTTCGCTCAGTTCATCGTATCTTTGAGGGGAGTGTGAGATGAGTCGGCACTTTTCTGTTCGTCGCGGGTTTACACTGGTCGAGTTACTGGTGGTGATTGCCATCATCGGTATCCTTGTGGCACTACTTTTACCGGCGATTCAAGCGGCGCGGGAGGCGGCGCGGCGGAGCCAGTGCATCAACAATTTGAAACAGTTGGGCATCGCCTTGCAGAACCACCATGACACGTACAACCGCTTGCCGCCCGGCGGTTCCTGTGACCGTCCCCCGTTTGGCAACTTTCGCGGGGGCGGGAACCATTGGGGCGGTTCCTGGATGGCGCGCATCCTGCCTTATGTCGAGGGCGGAGCCGTTTACGATCAGATCGACTTCACCTCGGGAAGCTCTGGCTGGGGCAATACCACCAGCGGAGCGGCGATCGCCAACGTGGTGATTCCCAGCTTTTCCTGCCCTTCCTCCCCTCTTCCCCGCCGGGCCGCCGGATCTCCGCCCGGTTCCCAAAATGCGATGACCGCCACCTATGTGGGCATATCGGGTGCCGTGAATGGGATTACCCAGGGGTACACCCAGACGCGTACCAATCAAGGCGGTGGGGCGGCAGGATGCTGCAGCGGGGGAATCGTTAGCGGGGGCGGGGTGCTGTTCCCCTTCAGCCAGATTCGCTACAGCGACATCACGGATGGGACGAGCAACGTGATGGCGATCAGCGAGCATGGCGATTACCTGATTACGCTGAATGGCAACCGCGTGCCCTGGGCCTCGGGACATCGGCATGGCTTTTTGATCGGTGCCCAAGGGAGCGGGGGTAACCATCAGCCCCCCAATTACCATTCCGGTGGCGACGCCCGCACGTTCAACCAGACCACCATCCGCTACCCGATCAACCAGAAATCCGGCTGGCCCAATGCGCCGGGTAACTGCGGGGCGCTGGGGGTGTGCGACAATATCGGCAACAATATCCCCCTGAACTCCGCGCATCCCGGCGGAGTCGCCATCTTGTTGTGCGATGGGGCTGTCCGGTTCGTGTCGCAGGACATCAGTCTGGATCTGCTTGGCCGTTTGGCTACCCGCGATACGGGTCTCCCTCTGGAGCAATTCTGATTCACCCGGGATGATGGGGTGACCTTAAGGTTTGGTACATGCCGGTCGCATTGCGGAACGTCGGCCGGTGCGCAGTTTCGAATTCCCAGGCTTCAGACAGGAGGTTTTGCGGATGTCTCGGCTTTTTCCAGTTTGGATCGTTCTTCTCGCCCTTGTGTTCGTCTCGTTGGCCGGCTGTAACGGAGGGGTTGCGGACGACCCCACCTATGCGGTTCAGGGAACCGTGACCCTGGACGGCGACCCGTTGAGTGAGGGAGAAATCTATTTTGTGAGTGCGGCTAC
>SLMF01000222.1 GCA_007133715.1 Planctomycetaceae bacterium | reverse complement strand
TCGGCCTGCTCCCGGAAGGCATCGGCCAGTCGCTGGGGATCGATTTCGCCGGCCACCAGCATTTTTCCGCTCGGGCCGAGCGTGGCGAACACGCAAGCGCGTCCTGCCGCCGCTCGCCGCGAGATCTCGACCCCCGCCCGGGCGATTGCCGCCGCCTGATCCGCCAAACCGTAATCGGCCAGGGCGACCCGATTGGCCCGGAACGTGTTCGTCAACACGATGCGGCTGCCCGCTTCCACATACGCTCGCGGAATCTCTTCCACTTGTGCCGGGTGCGAGAGATTCCAGGCATCCGGGCACTCGCCGCTGGGCAACCCGCGAGCCTGCATTTCCGTGCCCCAGCCCCCGTCGACCAGTACCGGAGCCTCGGCCAGCAATTTCTCAATCAAGGGGTGCATGCGCGACCCATCCTTTCTGGTTCTGAGCAGGTTCCGCGTCGGGAACCCGGGGGACCGTCAAACGGCGGGTGTCACGCCGGGAATCGCACAGGGGTACAGCCCGTCCGGGCCCGGTTGAACCGGCATCTGGGCGTCCCAAGCCATGCGGGGCGGGCTGAGATCGATCTGCGAATTCAAAGCGTCTTCCCAACGCACGACCTGGCCCGAATAGGTGGCCATTCTGCCCAGAATCGCCGTCATCGTGGCCGTCGCACCATAGTCGCCTTCGTTGAACGGCTGCCCTTCCCGCAACGCCGCGAACAAATGATTCTGGTGCCGCTGGTGGCCAGCCGGCCCCCGTTCGATCCGGATCGGGTCCTGTCCCGCAATCCGGATTTCGGCCGGACCGTGCCCCTCGATGTGCACCGTTCCCCGCGTCCCGTGAGCGTGTTGGGAAAAACTGTTCCAACAATTCGGAATGTGACGGCAGTAACTGAACATCTGCGACCCGTCGGCGTACGTGAACTCGACCGTATGGTGATCGAAAATCTCGCCGTATTCCGGCCCGATACGGACCTGCCGCCCGCCGGAGCCCTGCGCCTGTACGGGAGTGGCCTGCAGGATCCAGTTGCCGATGTCCAGATCGTGAACGTGCTGTTCCACAATGTGGTCACCGCTGAGCCAGGTGAAGTAGTACCAGTTTCGCACCTGATACTCCATTTCGGTCTGTTCGGGCTGGCGATTCCGGACCCAGACCCCGGTGCTGTTGAAATAGGCGCGGACATATTGGACGCGGCCGATGGCCCCGTCATGGATCCGGGCCACCGAGTCAACATGTTTGACTTCGTGCCGCAGGTGATGGCCGACGGCGACCAGCAAGCCTTTTTGTTTGGCCACTTCGTTGGCCGCCATGATGCGTCGGACGCCGGGCGCGTCGGTGGCCACGGGCTTTTCCATGAACACATGTTTACCCGCCGCCACGGCCGCTTCGAACTGAGCCGGTCGGAAGCCGGGCGGACCACACAGCTGGACCATATCCACATCGCACTGCAGTGCCCGTTCGAACCCGTCCAAGCCGGTGAACTTGCGTTCCTCCGGCACGTCCACCTGATCCGGGTGACGCGCCGTCACCATGCGGTGCGTGTCGTCGACCCGATCGCGAAAAGCATCGACCAGGGCCACCAAACGCACGGGGGCGCCGGCGGCGTTGTTCAAAGCCTGGACGACCGCGCCGCGGCCTCGTCCGCCACAGCCGATCAGGGCGAGTTTGACGGCATCATCGCCGGCGGCATGCGCGCTGCGGGCCACGGGCAAGGTGCTGGCCGCGGCCGCCAGCGAGGAAGCTTGCAAAAAACTACGGCGGTTCCACCCGGCACCGGCCGGCTTCTCTCCTGTATTCATCAGTGCTGCTCCCGAAACATCAAGCGGCTGAAAAAATCGCAACGGGGCCAGTATAAGCTGTGTCCCCCCCGGTCGCCAGCGCCCGCAACCGCCAGTGCCCGCAACCGGACGGGGCGATTGGGGGTTTTACTTGGAACTTGCGACGCGATGGTTTACTATGAGAGCAGGTGCGGGATATCAGTGGAGGCATTGCGCTGGCAGCTGCACAGGAGCATCGCGGAATAACGGAGGCCGTTGGCGGCGAATGAGAAGGAGTCCGCCGGCGCTCTGGCGAGGTGCAGGCTGCCAGCCCTACCGAAGAGGTGGTCGTGACGCTTTCGCAGGCGGACTTTAACCGCTTAGTAGAGGAACACGGTCCGACGTTATACCGGATGGCGTACCGGATGATGGGCGACGAGCACGAAGCGGAAGACATGGTTCAAGAAGCCTTTCGCTCGGTGTGGAAGAGTCGTTCTCGGTACACACCCGGTCGCGGGGATCGTGCGTGGTTAGCGTCCATTTTGCGGCGTCGGGTAATTGACCGGTGGCGAAAGCGTTCGCCGCCTGCCCCGCTATCGGACGACAGCCCTTTGGAGATCGCGGTGGCGGGCGAGGAGCCGTTTGCGGACGAGTTTACGGACGAGGTCCAAGCGGCTCTGAACCGGTTGCCGGACGAACTACGTGAGACGTTATTATTGGTCGTGGTGGGAGAATTGACGCATCAGGAGGTTGCTGACTTGTTGCAGATCCCCCTCGGCACGGTACTTTCCCGCGTGAGCCGTGCTCGGTCGCGGTTGCGGGATTATTTATTGGAGAATGCTCGGACCTGACGTTCCCGCGAGGGGCGTCTTTGTCGCCGCGTTGCGGCTGAATCCAACTTGCTGCCACTTGTTCCGCCATGTGGGACCTTCCCAACGACCATCACCTGGATGCCCGCCTTCGCGACGTGCCGGTTCCCGCCGTGTTGCGAGACCGTTTGACGGGCATCGCCCGCTGGAGCGATCCGGAATTGGATTGGCATTTGCGGAGCTGCCACCCCCCGCGTGG
>SLMF01000656.1 GCA_007133715.1 Planctomycetaceae bacterium | reverse complement strand
CTGGCCTATCAGGCCGACGCGCTTGTCAATTGGTGTCCGGCCCTGGGGACCGTTTTGGCCAATGAAGAGGTTCAAGACGGTCGCAGCGAGCGCGGCGGTCATCCGGTCGAGCGGATTGCGTTGCGACAATGGATGCTGCGAATCACGGCCTATGCCGACCGGCTGGAGCAGGATCTCGCGGAGGTGGAATGGCCCGACGGCATCAAGAACATGCAGCGGGAGTGGATCGGGCGGAGCACGGGCGCCGAGGTCGATTTCTTTATCGGGGCAGTGGCGGACTATGACGGCTGGCGTTCCCGGCGTGCTGCGGAGGGGTTCTCGCGTACGGCGGGCGAGGACGTCTTGCGGATCTACACCACGCGGCCCGACACCTTGTTCGGGGCCACCTACATGGTCATCGCCCCCGAACACCCGTTTGTCGCGCGACTCAGCACGCCGGAGCAGCGGGAGGAAGTCGCGTCCTATTGCCGCCGGGCGGCCGCCCGCAGTGATCGCGAGCGTCAGGAAAACCGCGAGAAAACGGGGGTCTTCACCGGCTCCTACGCGATCAATCCGGTGAATCACCAAGCGGTTCCGATCTGGATCGCCGATTATGTCCTGATCAGCTATGGCACCGGCGCGATTATGGCCGTGCCGGCGCACGATACCCGCGACTACGAGTTTGCGGAGAAATTCGGAATCCCGATTAGCGCGGTGGTCGATCCCGGTTCGTCTGCCGACGTTGATCGCCCGGCGGTCCTGGCGGGGCGGGCCTGTTTCACCGGCGAGGGCATCGCGGTGAATTCGGCCGACTACGACGGGTTGCCCACAGCCGAATTCCAACAGCAGATCGCCCACGATCTGACAAAGCAAGGCGTGGGCCGCGCTGCCGTCAATTACAAACTACGCGATTGGTTGTTCAGCCGCCAGCGTTTCTGGGGCGAACCGTTTCCCATCCTGCACGAATTGGATGACCAAGGCCAACCCACGGGAGTGATCCGCGCCGTGCCGCCGGAAGACCTGCCGGTCGACCTGCCGCACCTGGACGACTATCGGCCCCACGGGAAACCCAAGCCGCCCCTGGCCAAGGCGCCCGACGAATGGCTGTATCCCGTCATCGACGGGCGCCCCTATCGCCGCGAAACCAATACCATGCCCCAGTGGGCCGGCTCCTGTTGGTACTACCTCCGCTTCCTCGACCCCGAAAACTCGCAGGCCCTGGTCGATCCCGAAAAAGAAAAAGCCTGGATGCCCGTCGATCTGTACGTCGGGGGGGCGGAACACGCCGTGCTGCACCTGCTGTACGCCCGCTTCTGGCACAAAGTCCTCTACGATCGGGGATATGTCAGCCACCCCGAACCCTTCCGGCGACTGGTCAACCAGGGTATGATCCTCGGCGAATTGGAGTACACCGGCTACCAAACCGCGGACGGCGACTGGGTCACCGTGCAGAACGTCCGCCGCGATGCCGCAGGCCGCTGGAGCGATGCCGTCTCGAACGACACGCTGGAAAGCATCGCCCTGGATTCGGAACAGGTCGAAAAAGCGGGCGAGCATTTCGTCCTCCGCGACGATCCGACCATCCGTGTCGACAGCCGGGCCCACAAAATGTCCAAGAGCCGTGGGAATGTCGTCAACCCGGATCAGATCGTCCAGGATTACGGAGCGGATTCCCTCCGTTTGTACGAAATGTTCATGGGGCCGCTGGAAGCAACCAAGCCCTGGAGCATGTCCGGGGTGAACGGCGTGCGTAACTTCCTGGACCGCGTCTGGCGAATGATCGTCGATGACCGGGCCGAAACGCCTCAGCCCAACCCCGGCGTCCAAGACGAAGAGCCCAACGCCGAGCAACTTCGCACCCTGCATCGCACGATCCAGGCGGTCACCGAGGACACGGACGCGCTGCAATTCAACACGGCCATCGCCCGGATGATGGAGTTCGTCAATTACTTCAATAAGCAGGAGGTCCGCCCCCGGGCGGTTTTGGAGCCCTTCGTCCTCCTGCTCGCCCCCTACGCCCCTCATATTGCGGAAGAACTCTGGCAGATCCTCGGTCATCACCAGACGTTGGCCTACGAGCCGTGGCCCGAATTCGATCCGGAACGGATCAAGGAAGCCTCAATCGAAATCCCGGTTCAGGTCCAGGGCCGTTTGCGAGCCAAAATTCGAGTGCCTGCCGAGGCGGAGCGGTCGCAGATCGAAGCCGAGGCGCGGGCTGATGCCCGGATCTCCCAACTTCTGGAAGGAAAACAAGTAGTCAAAGTGATCGTGGTGCCCGGACGTTTGATTAACTTTGTGGTCAAATAACAGGTCGAATCCGGCAGAAGTCGCGCTTGCCAAACGGCCGCCAGCCACCAACAATATCCATGAAGGTCGCACTGACGCGGTGCGAGGGATTTCCGGTCCGTGACGTGACCGCATTCTCGGCTAGCGCGGTCGAAGCGGCGAACTCATGAAGGAAAGGAGGTGATCTAGTGGAATATTGCTGTACTAGCCATGGAGGTGGCCGCACCTAGCGGCAGTCGGCGGGCTGCCGACCGAGTGCAGCCACCGTACCTCGTGACACCATCACCTTCGATATGTGTGTACGAGATCCAGGGGGCCCGCATTTGCCATTGCAGATGCGGGCCCTTTCTCTTGGAGTACCTGTACGAGCAGGGGGAGTGCCGTTCAGCCGGATTCCGACTTGCCCAGTGTGTCGCGGGGCGCATAGCGGGTGTGGAGCAGTTCGTGAGCGCGGGGGCCGAGCGGTTCGCCGAGGAAGTCCTGGTACAGCTGCTGGATTGCCGTGTTTTCGTGGGATTTCCGCACCGACTTGCCCTCGTCCTCG
>SLMF01000141.1 GCA_007133715.1 Planctomycetaceae bacterium | reverse complement strand
CTTGCGCCGCAATGCTGATGCGGCTGCCGGGAGGCGTCACCTCCAAAGCATTCACGAGCAGATTCATCAGCACTTGGCGGAACTGGTCGGCATCGATCAGCGCCGGCGGAAGATCAGCGGGCGATTCCCAGCTCAACGCGATCCGGCGCTCGTCCAGCCGCGGCGTGAGGAATTCCAAGGCATCGTCAATCAACGGAGGCAAACGCTCCCGAAGGATTCTGAGCCGCGGCGGCCGGGCGAACTCGAGGAAATTCTTGACGATGTTCTCCAGGCGAAGGATCTCGGCGGAGATAAGCCCGAACGCGCGGTTGGTCTCCAGATCGCCGTTCAAGTTTCTCTGAAGCGAAAACAGCCACATCTTGACTGCCGTGAGCGGATTGCGGATTTCGTGCGCAACGCTCGCGGCCAATTTGCCCACCACCGCCAGTTTCTCCGCATTCGCCAGCCGGTTGCGGCTCTGTTCCAACGAGCTGCGCGTATCGGTTACATCGGACATCAAATTCCGCAGATGGGCGCCAATCGTCGCCAGTTCATCGCCAGCCCCGCTCGACAGCCCGGTAACTTCGCGGGCATCCGCCGCCATCCGCCGCAAGGGCAGCAGTACCCCGGCCACCAGCAGCCAGAGGAACAGTCCGCCGAGCCCTGCCGTACAGGCGACGCAAAAAACCACGATCCCCATGGCCCAACGGGTTTGGTTGCGCGACTCGGCCGCCCGCCGCTCGATCAACTGGACGTTCGTCGCGATGAATTCCTTGCACAACTCGAAACAATTGCGGAATTCGTGCGTCACATCCCGCAGCAGCATCTCTTTGGCCCGGTCGGCTTGGCCGGTTTCGTACAACACGAGGACCTGCTCGCGCTTGGCGTCGTATTCGCGGAATGCTTGCGCTAGTTTGTCGAGGATTTGGTGCTCCCGATCCGATTGGGCCGTCGTCCGCGCTTGGTTGAACCAATAGGCGAAATTCGCTTTGGGTTCGTGCAACCCGTCCAGCCAACTGCGATCTCCGTTGTCCAGAATGAAGGCTTTGACCAAGCCGCGTTGTTCGAGCAACGAGATCTCCAATTCTACGGCCGCCCGCACACTGGGCAGGCTGTGGTCGAACTTGGCCCGCAACTCCGCTCCCAAACGGCGGGAGGACCAGACGGCGACCACGCTCGTGAGCAGGGCCAACGCGATAACTCCCGTCACGAGCAGGCCGAACTTCTGAGCCAGTGTCATCCGTATCACCACCGCCACTCCCGCCCAAATGGTCTCCATCGTCTTGGGCAAAACATCGCCGGGCACTCGTCCCCGACCGGCTTCTCGCCGCCCCGATCCGCGAACCAACCCGTATCTTCCCCGATCACGGTCTTTTTGCCAAGGACACGGGCAGAGGCGTCTTCGCCGGTTGCAACCTCATCTGTACAGGTCGTGCCACTAAAATGCTTGAAGAACCTTGCTTGAGATAACACGCTTTTCGTGGCACGCGGGTCCCCTATAGGGAGTGTTCATCGGCTGAATGCCGCACTTCCATCCGTGTCTTTCCGCAGTTCACTCCGATTCGAGAAGCTGGCTGTCCCCGCTTCGCGGCCTGGTTTGGATCTACGGCCAGCGGGTCGTCACGGCAGTCATCCTGGCCGACCTCGACGAAGCATGGCGGCCCGAAGAGGACATCTTTCGGTTGGGGAACTTCGAGAGCCGCCTGCGGTTCCCGGTCTGCAAGCTGATTGACAGGCTCGATAGCGATTGGCGGGACGATCATTCGCTGCCGGTCCAGGTGGCTCGCGCCCAGATCGCGGCGCTGCGGACTGCCGGTGATTCGACCGGGCGCTACGGGGCCAAATGGCAACTGGTGCGCAACCTGTACGATCTCGGGTATAATGCGGATGAAGTGCGCGAGATCTTCCGGATGATCGACTGGATGATGAGCCTGCCGGAGGACTTGAGCCGGAAATTCGAAGAAGATCTGGTCGCTTTGGAGGAGAGCTTGAACATGCCTTACGTCACATCTGTGGAACGTATCGCCGAAGCACGGGGGGAAGCACGGGGGCAGACAAAGGGTGGGGCAGCAGTTTTTTTGGGGCAACTCACGCGGACCTGTGGAGCGATGCCCGTGGACCTCGAACAGCGGCTGTACCGACTGTCGCTCGAAAGGTTGGCGGAACTCGGAGAAGCCCTGTTGGATTTCCGGTCGCTGGATGATCTGCGCGGATGGCTGGATGCACATGAGTTTTCCACGGCCGATTGATTCAGCAGCCCATGGGGCGGGTTGAGCTTGGTGCCCATTTGGCCATCGGCTCCGCGCTGCTCCGGCGGCGTTCCGCATCCGGTTCGCTTGAAAACCACCCCCTCGAAAGAGTCGTTTGCGATGCTTGCCGATCGCAGGACGCGCGGTATACAATGTGCGAAGAGCAACGTCGGAGAAAGCACATGAACGCTGATCTGAACAGAAGGCAACGGAGAAAACCGAGGCGCTCGGGCGGCTCAGGCTCCTCCTATGTCGCTTCCTCGCCGGGCGGCACGATCACCTTCGAGGTCTTCGACGTGCATCGTTGCGTCATCGCCACCTACGTCGGGACCGACAACACTGGGGCGACCGAAACCGACCCCACCGGCGGCGGCGCGGACCCGAACAACAACATGGTCCTGGTCACGTCCTACCAGTACGACCACGGCCAGTCGGGTGGCGACGGCAACTTGACGAAGCAGACTCAACACGTCGACGCCACCGAAACCCGCGTCACCGCCTTCGTTTACGACTGGCGCAACCGCCGCACGGCCACCGACGGCGAGATCGACTTCTACGAGCAAGTCACCTACGACAACCTG
>SLMF01000422.1 GCA_007133715.1 Planctomycetaceae bacterium | reverse complement strand
AGAGCCACCAGAGTGGCGGTACAAATCATTCTCACGTCGAGCACTCCTTGCTTAGCAGACGTCGTTCCTTGACACGCGACGATTCATCCCAAAACCGTCGCCTGCGTCACCCGAGCGGCACAAAGAACCGCCCAGTGGCAGTCGGTATTCTGCCGAAGTTGGCTTTCCACGTAAAGGCCAATAATCGCTGAATTCGGTTGCTAAACAGGATTCCTGTTAGGTAGCTTGCGAATCGCTGTTAGGGTGGTTTTGCAGTGAACAATCGCCACCTTTGGCGGGTCCGACGGTTCGTCCCGGTTCGCGGACGGATTCTCGGGGCCAAGCGGGGGCGGTAGAATGGCGGGAAATGAGTGTAGAGAACCGGACTTTGCGACCTCGGCGGTTTTGGTAGGGCCGCTAAGGAGATTGAGCGATGTTTGCCAACCCGTCCTTTGTTCCCGTGGATTGTTCGTTGCGAGGGTTGTATTTTTCCCTGATTCTGCTGGCCGTTGTGCTGGCGATCCCGGGCCTTCCTCTCGCGGCCGAGGACCCGGGGCTGAGCCCGGTGGGTGTTGCCCAGATCGACATCACGCCGTCGTATCCGGTCCGCATGTACGGCTATGCCGCTCGCCGCACGGAATCCGAGGGAGTAGCCGGGCGGTTGCAAGCGGCCGCCCTGGTGCTGGGTGACGACGCCGGAGAGGGGCCGGCGGTTCTGCTGACGGTGGACAGCGGGGTGGTGCCTCCGGAGATTCGGGACGAGGTATTGCGGCGTGTTCGGGAGCAGATTCCCTTGCAAACTGCCCGGTTTGTGCTGGCCAATTCGCACACGCATGCGGGTCCCAACCTGCGCGGTCGGCGGCAATTCGAGGGTTCGGAGCGAGAGCGGATCGAGCGTTATGCGGGGGAGCTGACCGACAAACTCGAACAGGTCGTACTGGCCGCGGCGGCGGCACGCCAGCCGGGCCGTCTGAGTTGGACCCAAGGAACGGTGGGCTTTGCTGCCAATCGACGCGTGCTCCGCGATGGTCGCTGGAGCGGATTCGGAGCGGTGCCCGACGGAGCGGTCGACCACCGTCTGCCCCTGCTCCGCGTGACCGACGCCCAGCACGAACTGCTGGCGCTGGTGGTGAATTACGCCTGTCACAACACCACGTTGCGCGGTAATTTCGTCCAGATCCATGGCGATTGGACGGGCTCGGCGATACGGGCAATCCAGGCAGATCATCCCGGCGTGATCCCTCTGGTGACGATCGGCTGCGGTGCGGATGCCGATCCTCACCCGCACGGCACCGTCGAATTATGCGACCAGCATGGCCGGGCACTGGCCGATGAAGTCAACCGCTTGCTGGCGGGACCGTTCCAACCGCTCGATCCGCAGCTGTCCTCGCACCATGCGGTCTTGGAAATCGTCTACCAACCCGAGCTACCAACCGCCGAAAGCACTTCCGACCGGCCGGTGACCCACTCGCCCTCCGAACTGGAGGTCACAGTCTGGGCTTTCGGCGAGGATCTGGCCTTGATCTTCCTGCCCCACGAGGTCGTCGTCGATTACGCGCTGCGAATCCAACGCGACTTCGACGGCAGCCGATTGTGGATCACCGCCTACTGCCACGACGTGGCCACCTATCTGGTCTCGCCACGCTTGATCGAGGAAGGCGGCTACGAGGTGCGAAGTTCGTTGAGCTATCGGCTCTCCGGCGGGGAACCCGAACGCGTGACACCACCGATCAAGCAGCAGTTGGTCGAGCATGTCGGCCGCCTGCTGCCCGCTGCCTTCCACTCGCAGTGATCAGGTCAAGGCTTCCCACTGCCGGGTGTTGATCCGCCGTTGCAGCTGGAAGACCAGCATCAAGGTGCAGAACAGGATGTTCAGCAGTTGGGGCAGTTCGTCCAGGTGGGTAGCGCGGAGGAAGCGGCCGACCGGGGTGACTCGCGGGTCGCCCGGCTGGGACCAGACGGCGCCCCTGCCCCGTTCCGCCTCGACGCACATCGAACGAAATTTTTAGATCGAGAACACGCGGCCGTACCGACCGACTCGACATTGCGTGTAAATCGCTGGCCCGCGAGACGTGAGCCGCACGCTCAGATAGATGACCAGCAGCAGGGGGGCCAGCAGGACCAAAAGAACGCCAGCGATCAGGCGATCGAGAGGTCCCGCGGCCTGTGCTCCCCCTTGCGGGTAGATCAAAATCACCATCCCCTCGCCGCCCGGTCCGGTTCCCGTTCCCGACCGCTGGCGGACGATCCAGTAGATATTTCAGTCGTTGCGGTTCCACCCGGTATCTTTTTCAGGAACCCACGCTCCAACTTGGCCAAGCCCGTGGGAGGCGAGGGAAAAAAACCTGATTTGCGAAAAAATTTAAGGAAATTGGAGCAAATGTGGGGACAGGCAGGGAAAACATTGGAAAATACGGGGAGAGAATCGGGGGACAGGCTCACCTGGCGGCGGAGGGCAGCGGATCTTCTGCCCCCCTCTGTCGTGCGAAGACCACCGGGCTCTCCCCCGCGGCTGCGGTCAGGGTAACCGTGGCGCGGGCGTAACCGACACCCCGATCGCAGCTTGTTTTGGAGCCAACGCGGACAATAACCTCGTTTCGCGGCGCGAAATTTGCGGTAAGAGAAGGGCATCGAATCGCAGATCGGTGTCCTGAGGGGATGGCGTACCCCCTGAAACACACCATTTGCGAATTGCGGATAAGGGCTCGCCCGGGGGGCAAGCAGGAATCCAATCGGCGTTCCGGTTGAATCGGAGTGCAAACCGGCCGGGTGGACGCGTTCGAGGAGATTGGCGACGAACTGCTGGATGCCACCTGCCCGAGGGGGAAGGT
>SLMF01000455.1 GCA_007133715.1 Planctomycetaceae bacterium | reverse complement strand
TGTGGAGCCGGGTTGTCCCCGTTCCTCGGCCGTTTCGCTTAGATACGCCTACCTCACCACGCCCTGCGGGGCGCTCCCCGGTCGCAGCCAACCCCCGTCACAACCCTCTCCCAACCTCCGTGTACACCGGATCCGAGCCGCGAAATCGGCGAGGTTGCACTTGTTGCTTTTCCGGTTTTCGGGTAGCGTTGGACTTTCCGTTTGGCGTTACGCTCGGAGCATCCGGAAATGGTTAATCCTTTCCGTGATGAACTCCGATCCTACTTGAAGTTGGTTTAAGAAATAGGGAGTGGAGTCCGATTTAACGGGGTTCATAGAAAAATGGCCTACACGCTGCAGGTTGTTGACTGGCGAGACAGTACCGGTTCAAGTCATCCTGAGTATTCCACCGCATCCCTGTGGAAGTTCGTGGATGTACGTGGCGACTGGAAAACGAAATTAGAAGCCGAATTGGCTGCGGAACGGGCATGGGTCGAGCCCGATTGCAACGGGGTTGCTCCCGTGTGCGTGGTTACCGAACGTTGACGCATCTCGCACCGGCAGCTTCCGAGCGATGGTTCGGAAGCCGCCGGTGCCCCATGCCCGCCGATCCGTAGCGGCCCGGAGTCACGCCCCACACGCAGGGTTCCTGGGTATCGGGCCCGCAGACGTGGATTCTGACCACGTAAAACCACGGCCCGCGGTCACCCCGAAATCGTGACCGTCGTGTCTTCGGTCGCTTCCACCGGGCGGGCCGACCGCAGGCTGTCTACTTCGACTCGCACTGTGTGCTTGCCAATCTGCCGCCCCCGAACCTCGATGTAGAACGGATTGAGGCGTTCGCCCGGGCGGAGTTCGCTGATCGGCGTGACCTCGATCGTCCGCCCGTCCTCGCTTAACTGCCGCGCCGGAGTCGGACCCCGCAGACGTACGTATTCCAAACCGGCTGGCAAGAAGATCGTCATCGTGACCTGGCGGTCCGACACGTCCCGGACGTTCTCGATGCTGACGATGTAGGTCGTGATTTCGTCCAGCCGCACCGGATCGTGGGTATCGGCCAGCGACACGCGAAGCTCGCCCGCGACGGTTGCTTCCGGATCGTCGCCAGCGGGAGGCGCCGTCAGATCGGGAGGTGCCTCGCCAGGCTGGATCTCCGTAGCGGTCTCCCCGCTGGCTCGCACCTCGGGTTCGGCCTCGACCCGCACTCGCACCCGGGCCGCAGCGGTCGCCTGCAAACAGCGGTATTTGGCTTCCCGGTGCACGCTGCTGCCCGGTTCCAGCCGCGGCAACGTCCATACCAGCTCGCCGCGGCGGAGGGCGTCCAAATCGAATCCCTGACTGGCCTCCTGGGGATACAAAGCCGGATCGTAGGTTTGGACGATGCGAAGCCGTTCCACCGGGGCCGTGCCCGCATTGGTAACCCGCAGAGAGTAGGTCACTGAATCCCCCACGCGGCCCTCGGGCGGACCCTGCAGGGCCACCGTCAAGCGGTAGGCCTCGGGATCCGGCAACGCGGGGCGGTCTGGCTCCGCGGGCGGCAACGGCGCAGGCGGGCGGTCCTCCGCCGGAGGCACCCCTGGTGCCGGTTCGGCTACCGCGGGACTCGCTTCGATACAGACCGTTTCTGTCGCCAGATGGCCGCCCGCCGCCACCGCTTCCACCACCTGGCACAACCGCCCCGTGCCGCGGACCACCAGGACCACGTCCACGCTCCGCGACGCCCCCGCTTCCAACGGCTCAGGCAAGCGTCGTTCAAAAACCTGACCCGTTTGGCCAGCCAACTCCAAACCGGCCGGCAGACGATTGCGGATCCGCACGTCCTCCAACGGCTCCGTCCCCCGGTTCCGCACCGCAATCTGATACTCCACACGCTCGCCAACCCGCGCCGTCTGCGGCCCCGAAACCTGCAGCTGCAAATCCGAACTCCAGACCACCGTGGGCACACACGCTTCGGCCGTCAGCGGCCCGCCTCCCTGCGGATCCTCGCTCTGCACCCGCACGCAGAATCGCACTTCGGCCCGCCGATCGGCCCGGCAATGGATCCGCAGCGAATGCGATTCCCCCGGCGAAAGCTGTTCCCAGTTCCATTCCAGCCGATCACCGAGCACGCGCGCCGGAGGCTCGCTGCGAAGGAACGTCATGTTCGCGGGGATCGTGGCCCGGGCGGTCACCCGCGAGGCGACCAAATCGCCCGCATTGGCGATCTCCGCATGATACGTCGCCGTTCCGCCCACCAGCACCCTCTCCGGTCCAGTCAGAGTGACCCGTGGATCGGGAGCACTCCAGTGGACCGTCGCCACACCCCGGCCGACCACCATCTGCGGTAGATCCGCATCCGGAGGCCGCAAAATCTTGATCTCCACACGGGTCGCAGCACTGCGATGAGGTGGCTCTAACGTCACTTCCGCCCGGCCTTGCTCATCCGTCGGCACCTCCACCCGCGTCTGACCCTCGTAGCCAAAGCCGATTTCCTCCGAAGCGGGCAATTCGTATTGGACCACCCAACCCGCCAGGGGCTGGCCCGATGTCCGTTGCACCACCGTCGTCAACGTGTGCGGTTGGTCCGCAGCGACCAAGGCCGGCGGGGGCAGGAGCCACTGAGCGTCCACCCAATGAATCGTGGCGGTCTGCCGCCGCTGGTCCCAATTCGCCGTCCGCGGCGCCACAACCGAGACATGCGTCGTGCCTTCGGTCGGTGACGTCACACTCACCCAACTCTGACCGCGCAGAATCGTGACATGATCCGTCGGCTGGAACGTGCCCCGGGTCAGCACGCTCGGCTGGGACAGACTCCACGTCACCGCTTGACTCGCGCTCCGGCGATGCGAAGTGTGATGCCAGAGCGCCTGCCAGCAGCGGTCGTCGTCGCTGGTGGTAACCAAATGCCCCACTCCATCGGGTGCCAACGTCCATTCGATCCGCTGTCGCGGCAGGAAATCGCCTCGGGGACCCAGCACTCCGGAGGCCAGCACCACCTCGCTGCCCACCGGGGCCAGTAATCGTTGAGGAGCGACCAGCAGGCGCTCTTGGGGTGCCAACGGCGTGGCAACCCGCGGGCCGAGAGGGGGGGGGACGGGCGGAGGAGCAGGCGGTGCCGGAGGCGGGAGCCGAGGCGTTTCACAGGGCGGCTGCGGCCCCGCACCCGGATGGGTAGCCCCGCAACCGACATCAGCAGGTTGCGACACCCCGGGACGCGGGGACACCGTTTCCGGGCAAGGCGGCACGGCCGGAGCGGGCGGAAAGACCGGCTCGGGAAGACCTGCCAACGGGGCACCGGTCGCCCACGTGGTGTGCCCGTCCCGGCGGAATATCCGTGCTCCGGTCGGATCAATCGCCGGTAATCTCAGCGGTGCGCAGCCGGCGACGGACAGGGCGCACAGCACGACCTGCCGCGTAACCATACGCAGGGGGGAGGACCGCCCGAGATTCACCGTTCGCTTCCTTCTCTCGACCGCTAAGCAGTATAAATCTGGTGAACCGTAGCACGCGCAGCCCGGGGCGGGCCGCTTTCAGCAACTGGCAGCCTGGAGAAACATCGCGGATTAGGGTCACCATGCGGGTTTTTTCGGAGATGCCGGTTGGCGTGCCCTCCGCGGTTACCCCAGCAGCACGGGCTTCCGGGCGGTACCGCCACGAATTTTGCCCGACCCGCGTGTTTTGGGGTTGAATAACGGCGAGTTTGTGCGAAAATGTCGGGCTTTCATCGACTAGCGTGCGACGGATAACGGATAGAGGGTCAACCCGATGACGGATGTCTTAGAGGTAAAGGTGCGTGAAGAGGTCGGCTCCCACGCGGCGAAACGAGTGCGGAGTGCGGGAGACGTACCTGCGGTGCTTTACGGGCATAATCAGCCCACGCTCCATCTTGCCGTGCCGTCCGAACAAGTAAATGCGGCTATTCGCCATGGCACCAAAATGGTAGAATTGCAGGGCGCTGTCCGGGATACGGCCTTGATTCGGGAGGTCCAATGGGACTCTTTGGGCTTCGAGGTGTTGCACTTCGATTTGACGCGGGTTTCCGCCACGGAGACGGTACAGGTGATCTTGCCCCTCGAATTGCGAGGTGAAGCGCCTGGAACGAAAGAAGGCGGGGTGATCGAGCAGCAGTTGCACGAGGTGGAGATCGAATGTGCGGCGGCGGCGTTGCCGGATAAACTGGAGGTCAACATCAACAATTTGCACCTGGAACAGGAAATTCGGGTGGCGGATCTGGTGTTGCCCGAGGGTGCCAAGGTGCTGACCGATCCGGAAGAGCTGGTGTTGCATTGTGTGTCGACCGCCCCGATGGCGGACGAGGAAGAAGAAGTGGGCGAGGCGGCGGAACCGGAAGTGATCGGACGTCGGGAAGCCGAGGAGGAGACAGCGGAGTAGCCTCGACGTAGACCCTGGGGGTGCGAAGGGGCTTTGGTGATGAAACTGATTGTGGGGTTGGGTAATCCGGGTCCCAAATATGTGGGCACGCGACACAATATCGGTTGGGAGGTTCTGGCCGAATTTCAGCGGCGACACGGGACCGGCTCTCCCCGCAAGCGTTTTCAGGGGGAGTTGGCCGAAGCGCGGCTGGAAGGCCAGGCGGTCGGTCTGCTCTGCCCCTTGACCTATATGAACCGTAGCGGAGCCAGTGTTCAACCGGCGCGGGACTTCTATCGATTGGAGAATGACCAGTTGATCGTGGTCTGTGACGATTTGAATCTGTCGCTGGGGCGTCTGCGGTTTCGCTCGACCGGTTCGTCCGGCGGGCAAAAAGGATTGGTGGACATCATCCGTCGCCTGGGGTCAGAAGAATTCCCCCGGCTGCGGATCGGAATCGGCAGCCCTCCCCCCCGCTGGGATGCCGCCGATTACGTGCTCAGCCGATTCGGACAGGACGAACGGCCGGTAATGGAGGCAGCGGTCCAACGCGCGTGCGACGGATTGGCTGACTGGATCCGCGCGGATATCCAGTTCTGCATGAACCAATACAATGGTATTTGATGGATGACAGGGAGAATCAGGCTTGGCACAACACGTTTATGAATGCATGTTCATCTTCGACTCCAATGCCTATGCGCGGGATCCTCAAGGGGTTAGCGCGCGGGTTACGAAGTTAGTCGAAGAATGTGGCGGGGAAGTGCTCGCGGGCCGTTTGTGGTTCGAGCAGAAACTCGCCTACCCGATCGATGGCCAACGCAAAGGCGCTTATTGGTTGAGCTTCTTCCGGATGGAAGGCCAGCGCATCGCGGAATTCAACCGGGCCTGTCAGCTGGAAAGCAGCATCCTGCGGAGCTTGACTTTGAAGGTGGAACCGCGGATGGTCGAGTTGCGGGTGTCGCAGGCCAGCGGTCAGCCGGTGGCGGAACCGGAACCGGAACCGGTGGAAACCGCCGAGGCTTCCCCACCGACGGAGACGGCGGCACCGGAGACGGCGGCACCGGAGACGGCGGCACCGGAGACGGCGGCACCGGAGACAGGCGATGCCGCCGACCACCCCCCCGCCTGATCCGCTCGCAGTCTGGCTGCAGTTTGTCAGGTAAGAACGCTGGGAACTCCAATACGACGGGCGTACACTTTTTTTCGCCTGCCCGCGGGCGGGCGCGATCGATTCCCTCCAGGCGAAACGAGGCAGAAGGATGGCAAGTTACAACCGGGTGATTCTGGTCGGGAACTTGACGCGGGACGTCGAATTGAAGTACACGTCCAGCGGCTTGGCGGTTACCGAAATCGGGATGGCCGTGAATGATCGCCGAAAAAATGCCAGCGGGGAGTGGGTCGAGGAAACGACGTTTGTCTCCGTGACGCTGTTCGGACGTACGGCAGAAGTGGCCGGCGAGTACCTTGGCAAGGGGGCGCCCGTGCTGATCGAGGGGCGTTTGAAGTACGATGCCTGGGAAAGCGAGGGCCAGAAACGATCCAAGTTGGTCGTCATCGGCGAACGCTTGCAAATGCTCGGCAGCCGTGGTGGCGGCGGTGGCGGCGGTGGCGGCAGACCTCCCGCACGCTCGGTTCGCGAAGACGACTCCTATCGACAATCGTCTGCCAGTGAAATGTCCGGCGGCGGGCCGCCCCCGCCCCCAGAAGATGAAATACCCTTTTGAGTTCGCGACGCACCGACTCGGCTCGCCGACGGTTCGCCGCTCGCGACTCCTACGAACCCATAATAGCTTGCAGGAATCCCATCATGCCCCAGACACCAGTTGGCCCCGGCACAAAACAAAAAAAACAACGTGCCACCACCTTCAAACGACTGCCCAAAGGACCCAACGGCGGTATCGAACTGCTGCTGATCCAGAATGTTGACCACTTGGGCAAACAGGGGGATGTGGTCGAAGTCCGGCCGGGCTATGCCAACAACTACCTGTTGCCCCAGGGTTTGGCCACCCTCGCGACCGAACATCACAAGCGGATGGTCGAGAAACATCGGGCCCAGTTGCTGAAGATCGAAAAAGCTCGTCTGGCCCACTTGCAAGGACTGGCCGATGCGCTCGGCAAGCAGAGCATCACGATCGAGGCGCGGGCGAACGACGAGGGCCATCTGTATGGCAGCGTCGGGGCCACTGACATTGTGGCCGAGTTGAAGAAGAACGATTTCCAGTTGAGCCCGAGCCACATCCGTCTGGAAGGACCGCTCAAGGAACTGGGACTCTATACGGTCCGTGTCCGCCTGCACCAGGAAATCGAAGCGGACTTGAAGGTCTGGGTGGTGCCGGACAGCAGCGACGTCAAACCGTCCGAATAAGAAGGCGGGACTGTGGCAAAGATCGGGGCAAAGACCGGGGCAACGACCGAAATCCTCGATCACTCCCCGCCTTATGATGCGGAAGCGGAAATGGGGGTGCTGGGAAGCATCCTGATCATGCCCGATACGTGCGACGAAGTCGCCCTGATGTTGCGGGCCGAGGATTTCTATGACGACGCGCATCAGCGGCTGTTCCGCGCGATGCAGGACATGCACGATAACGGGCGGAAGATCGACGCCACCCTGCTGGTCGATCATCTCAAGGCCAACGGGGATTTCGAAGCGATCGGGGGTGTGGCCTATCTGTACAAAGTCAGCCAGGCAGTGCCCCACGCGGCACACGCCCGCTATTACGCCCGTATCGTTCGCGAGAAATCCACGCTCCGCTCGCTGATCCAGGCCAGCACGGAGATTCTCCGCGACGCCTACGAAGCCCAACGCGAACCGAAACAGCTGCTCAGCGAGGCAGAACAGCGGATCTTCGCGATCCTGGACGCACGCGGTTCGGCCACGATCGCCTCGATCCGCGATATCCTGCACGAGTCGATGGACCGGCTGGACGCCCGCATGCGGGGCGAGCATGTGGGCGGGGGCGTCGAGACGGGATTCACCGATTTAGACAAACTGATGAGCGGGCTGCATAATTCGGAACTGATTATCCTGGCCGCCCGACCCAGTATGGGGAAAACCGCCTTCGCGATGAATATCGCGGAGTACGTGGCCCTGGAACTGCAAGAACCTACGCTCTTCGTCAGCCTGGAAATGTCCCGCATCGAACTGGCTGACCGATTGCTCTGCTCCGTCGCCCGCGTGAATGGACACCACATGCGCACCGGTACTGTCTCGGCCGCCGATCGCCAACGCCTGGTCGAAACCGCCGGACGCATCAGTCAAGCCCCCTTGTTCGTCGACGATTCGCCCGCCCGCAGCGTCAGCGAAGTGGCGGCCGCCGCACGCCGCATCCGCCGCCGCGAAAAAAGACTGGGCTTGATCGTGATCGACTACCTCCAGCTACTCGAACCGGATAACCCGGGCGATTCCCGCCAGGAGCAGGTCGCTCGCATGACCCGCCGCTTGAAAGGGTTAGCGCGCGAGGCCGATGTACCCATCCTGTGCCTGGCCCAGCTGAATCGGCAGGCCGAGGACAGCCGCGACCACCGTCCACGCCTCAGCCACCTGCGCGAATCCGGGGCGATCGAACAGGACGCCGACGTCGTGATGTTCGTCCACCGCGAAGAGTATTTCCAACGCGGAGAAGCTCAGCAGGAAGTCGCCGGTATGGCCGAAATCATCGTCGCCAAACAACGCAATGGACCCGTCGGCGATGTCGAACTGCGATGGGAAAAAGAACATACGCGGTTCCAAAATCTGGCTCCGGAACACCTCCGCGACTTCGACGAATTCAACGCCCCCGCCAGTGATTTCTAACTCCGACTCCCCGAAATCCGTGACGGCCAGAAAACAACCATGACCCGCTCAAAGGGGTAGCACACGCGCCAAAAACGCGCTTCTGACAGGGTAAGAATCGAACGCGGCTTATGGACCCGCCATGTGAATGACGCCAGACCAGAACAGCCATGCCAGCGTTCCGCTCAACGCCAAACGGTACCAGCCAAATATGGCTACAAATGCGTCTCGATACGTTCCTTCAGCAGCAACCCCAAGACGACGGCCGGAAAGAAGGCGATCAGCAGATTGCGAACCAACAGCAACCCGAACGGATTCTGACCTTTCCGATAGTGAAAAAGATCACGAAATCGCGTAGATTGAAGAGTGTCGCGGTTCCAAAGACAACCACCCGCCTTATTTCATTGACCTGACCAAAAAGACAATCGCATTTTTACCCCTTTAAGCGGGGCATCGGAGAGAAAGAGCTGGGAAGGATCATGTTGATAGTAATCCGCAAAGTGCTGGGTTTGATTATAGCCTGTACTTGGGTGATGACGGTCACTTCCGCAGCGGTTCACGCGCAGCCGCGAGTGGAGCTGGAGTTGGTCACGGAGCCGGGTTTCCCGCCGGCGAGTTCGCACCGCTGGATGCATGCGCTGCAGGACCTGCGGCTGGGCCATCTGCAAATCCGGAGCGCCTACCCTGGGGATCGTCCCGATATCCGCCAGCGGGGCGAGGGAGCTTCGGCCAGCTATCGCGTCATCGGAGTGCTGACCGCCGGCAACACGCTACGTTTGCCGGGTGGCGAGTTCCGCTTGAGCGAACTGAGCGGCTTGCGTGACTGGCTCGAAAAGCTGCAGCGGGGAGGCGAACAGCGTCTGCGGGAAACCGAAGCGGCTTTCGGCTTGACTCCCACTCAATTGGTCGGCGTGCATGAAAAGCTGTGCGTGCCGGTCAACTTTTCCACGCAGGGTCAGCGAACCTTCGACGTCTTGAATCGAATTGCCGCCAGCCTGTCCTTATCCTTCTTGGCCGACGGCCCGACCCGAGTCGTCCTCCGTGACGAGGAGCCCGTGCGGGACGAACTGCAAGGCTTGACGGCGGGGACCGCAGTGGCTGCGATCCTCAGACCGCTGGGCTTGGTGCTGGTGCCGCAGGAGCAACCGGACGGCCAGATCCGCTTAGCCATCCTCCCAGTGCAACAGGCGTCCGAATCCTGGCCGATCGGCTGGCCGTCGGATCGCGCGCCCCGCGAGACCCTGCCGGACCTGTTCAGCTTCTTGAATGTCGAGATCGCAGACACACCGTTGAGCGAGGCCTTGGAAGCGATCGGCGAGCGGTTGCCCGCACCCTTCCTGTACGACCACAACTCCCTGGCTCGCCAGCGGATCGCGCCGGCCGAAATCCCCGTCTCCCTACCGGAAGGACGCACCTACTACCAACGGATCTTGACGCGTTTGCTGAGTCAAGCGAAGTTGACCAGCGAGTTGCGAGTGGATGACGCGGGCACCCCCTTTCTTTGGATCTCGCCGGTCCGGCGTCATTGAACCCAGCCCGGCCTCGCTTCGCTTGGCCGCAACCAAACGGATTGATTGCGGCGCACGGCGAAAAAGGGGATTACAATTCCGGGCAAATGCGAGCCGTTCCGCATCGTTCGCATTGCCTCGGGAGCAGGGGTTGTTTGTCCGGGACGGCAGGGGCGGTTGCTTGCAGGGTGGGGGCAGTATCGTTATAACCGGGGCCGAGCGGGTTAGGGTAGCCTGTTCTCCCGTGCGAAGTTGACCAACAGGAGTCGTCGTCATGCAGTTCGAACTGGTGCTCGGTTTCGCCTTTATCATCCTCGGGGCCGCCTGCGGGGGGTCTTTTGGTTTGCCCAGCAAATTTGTGAAGCCCGACACGCCTTGGGAGGTGCTTTGGGGACCGTTTTTTCTGATCGTGACGGTGGTGATGCCCCTGCTCATCGCCCCCCTGGTGGTCACAGATCTGGTCGCGATCTATACGGAAGCAGGCATCGTGACCCTCATACCCGTAGTGATCTTTGGACTGCTTTGGGGGCTCGGTTCCATGACGCTGGGGCTGAGTTTTGCGTTCATCGGCCTGTCTTTGGCGTATGCCCTGAACTATGGCGCCCAAATCATTTTTGGTTCCATGTTACCCCTCCTCTTGTTTGACGCGGATCAGATCCTGACCCCCCACGGAACCGTCATTCTGGCGGGAGTCGGCGTCTGCCTGGTGGGAGTCGCGATTTCCGGCCGTGCGGGCATCCTCAAACAGCGAAGTCTGGAAGCGCTGGCCCCGGCTGCCGACCCGACCGACGCCACACTCCGACAGCCGCGGATGCTGATCGGCGTACTGATTGGCGTCGCTTCCGGCATCTTGTGCGGTTGTTATGCGGTGGCCTCTGGTTACGCCGAGCCCATCGGGGCCTTGGCTGCCCGGCAGAACCCACCCTGGGCGGCCGCGATCGCGGTGACGGCGATAATTCTTTGGGGCGGTGCCTTGTCCGCCTGTCTGTATTGTGCGGTACAGCTGACTCGAAATCGGACCTGGAATCGGTTGGCCCGCGCAGATGCCGTACCGGTTTATCTGCTGGCAACGCTGATGGCAGTGTTGCACAATGCAGCCATCTTCCTGTTTGGACTGGGCTGGATTTACATCGGCGATCTGGGGGTCTCGGTCGGATACCCGATCTTCATGTCCGCTGCGATCCTGGTCGGCAACTTCCATGGATTCCGGACCGGTGAATGGAAGGGGGCAAGTCGCCAGAGCGTGCTCTGGTTATTCGCGGGCATTCTCCTTTTGGTCGCAGGCGTCTGTCTTCTGGCTCAAGGCCGAGCCATGCTACCCTCCTAGTGCCGCAAATCACAATTGACGTTACATAAAACCCATAAGAGGGAACAAAATAGCTCGAACAATATGTACTGCATCAGTTCGTAGGTTGGGCACTCCTGCCCGACGATCCCCATGGTTGATCCGCAGTGA
>SLMF01000294.1 GCA_007133715.1 Planctomycetaceae bacterium | reverse complement strand
TCCGCATCGGCACCCGCACGTTGCAAAACCTCCGCCGCCGTGGCCGCCAACTTCATCGTCAGATTGACCGCCAGACTCATGTTCGGGGCCCAGACCACGGCCGTCCGCTCCGCCGCGGCTAAAACGGCTTGCTGCTGGGATGCGTCCAGTCCCGTGGTGGCCATCACCAAGGGGATCTGCCGCTGGCCGCACAGCCGGCTGATCGCCTCGGCACCCGCCGGCAGCGAGAAATCGATCACGGCATCCACACCGTCGGGCAATTCGTCGCGAAACGCCACGCCGAGAGCGCCAATGCCCGCCGCGTGACCGGCGTCCTGACCCAGCGACGGATGCTGGGCAGATTCCAGGGCAGCGACCATTTCGAGGTCCGGGTCGCGATGTCCCAAGGCGATCAGCCGCAGACCCATCCGTCCCGCAGCTCCGTGAATAGCAAGTCGAATCGGTCTCATGGCACGCATCCTTTCGAAAGAAGCTTGTTGGCGGAAACAAGACCGTTCCTGGGGGGCGGGCCTTCCGCGGGCGGGTTGCCGCCGCTCAGGCGGAGGGTCGAATCGCGCGAACGATCGCCTCCAGATCATTAGGGACCGACACGGGCGGGTTGGCAAACGCCGCCTGCCGCACCCCGCGACTGCCCAAAACCTCGCGGAATTGGTCTGGATCGCGGGAATGGTAGGCCACCGTGGCCATCGGATCCTTCAACTGGTGCCCCGTCAAGACACACACGACGCGGTCCCCGGCTCCGATCACCCCCTCCTGCCGCAGCAGCCTCGCGCCAGCCACACTGGCGGCACTGGCCGGTTCACAGCCGATCCCGCCCGCACCCACCTGCGCCTTGGCATCCAGAATCTCCTGGTCACTCACCCGACGTACGACCCCGTCGCAGACCTCCAATGCCCGCAGGCACTTCCGCAAATTCACGGGACGATTGATCTCGATGGCACTGGCGATCGTCGACGCCCGGCGTTGGTCGGCGTCCAGTCGCTGGAAGTAGGCGTCGGACGTCGCCCGATCCGCGCGACCCTGGTCCCAACGCAGGCCCTGGACCTCGTACAATTGATACAACGTGTCGGCTCCTTCGGCATTGATCACGGCCAGCCGCGGCAGACGGTCGATCAGCCCCAGGCAATGCAGCTCGGAAAAGGCTTTGCCAAACGCGCTGGAGTTGCCCAAATTGCCGCCCGGAACCACGATCCAGTCGGGCACCTCCCAACGCAAACCCTCCAGGACCCGGTACATGATCGTCTTCTGGCCCTCCAGCCGGAACGGGTTCAGGCTGTTGACCAAATAGATGCCCAATTGCTGGGCCACCTCGCGTACGCGGAGCATGGCGTCGTCAAAGTCGCCCTCGATCTGCACCGTCTGGGCCCCGTACTCCAGAGCTTGTGAGAGCTTGCCATAAGCGATCTTACCAGAACCGATGAAGATCACCGCCCGCATCCGCTGGGTCACGGCACAGTACATGGCCAGCGAAGCACTGGTGTTGCCGGTCGAGGCGCAGGCGGCTTGCTTGGCCCCGATCGTCTGGGCATGCGTGAAAGCGGCCGACATCCCGTTGTCCTTGAAGCTGCCCGAGGGGTTCAATCCCTCGTATTGCAGAAACAACTGGCCCGGCGGCAGATCGACGTAAGACGCCACTCTGTCCGCCCGCTGCAACAGCGTCTGACCCTCGCCCACCGTCACAACGTGCGCGGGCGGCGCAAACGGCAACAGCTCGTGGAATCGCCACACCCCGCTAAAACACAGCGGATCGTGCCGCCGACGCCACTTGTCCTCGAATACCGACCAATCGGCCGGGACCGGTAAACGGTCCCAATCGTACTGGACATCCAGCAAGTCGCCGCAGCGCGGGCAGGTGACCAGAGCTTCCTGTACACCGGCAGTTGCCCCGCAGTGGGGGGAAATACATTTCTGAAAAGCTGTTTCGCTTCGCTGCACGCGCTCGCACCTGTCGTTCAAAGTCAGCGGAGGCCCGGAACGACCTGCCGCGGAAGGAAAAAAATGCTGCCGCTCGACCGCGGCCCCACCGGGTTGGCTAACCCGCTTGTTCGCTCTGCACCCGCCGGATCCGTCGTAAGAACTCGTTCAACGAAGCCGGCCGCAGTTCCCGGTTCGCCGCAATGCACTCGGTGACCGCACCGGCCAACGTGTGCTCCAACGTCGGTACCACCTCCAAAATCGGGACCGGATCGTGCGTGTCGTGACGCAAGGCCGCTCGACCCGTGGCCTCGACGACGCCCGGCCAAGGCAACTGGAACGTCAATAACTCATACGCCGTCACGCCCAAAGAGAAAATATCCACCCGGGCATCCGTCTCCCGGCGGCGGACGATCTCCGGAGCCATGTACAGCGGCGTGCCTGTGCGATTGCCAGGGCGGCGAAAAGCCGGCTGGTCCGGGACCGTCAGCCCGAAATCGATCAGCTTGATCGCGTCCAACTCTGGCGAACAAATAAAGTTGCGGGGGCATATATCCCGGTGAATGAAACCCGCCTGGTGAACCGCCTGCAACGCCTGGGCCATCTGGCGAATCAAATTCAATCGCTTGCCCACCAGCCGCTCGTCCCGCTGCCGCACCAACTGTTGAAGCCCGGGACCCGGCAGGAACTCCATCACAATGTACGCTTGCCCCTTCGAACTGACCCCCGCCTCGTACGTCTCGACAATCCGCTCGTGCTTCATCGACAAGGCGATCTGGCCCTCCGACGGCTTCTTCAGCCCGGCAAACCGCGACTCGAAAGTCAGCGTCTTTTCCGGATCGCACAACTTCAAGCCCACGATGCGGTCGTGCTGGCGATCCCGCGCCCGGTAAAAACGC
>SLMF01000618.1 GCA_007133715.1 Planctomycetaceae bacterium | reverse complement strand
TTGATCCCCAACAGCGACACGATAAAGCTGTGACGCCGGGTCTGGGTGACCACCCCGTGGCGAGCATCGATCAGGATCACCGCCAGATCGCAGTTCGAGGCACCGGTGGCCATGTTCCGCGTGTACTGCTCGTGACCCGGCGTGTCCGCAATGATGAACTTGCGCTGGGCGGTCGAGAAATAACGATAGGCCACGTCGATCGTGATCCCCTGTTCCCGCTCCGCCCGCAGGCCATCGGTGAACAGCGCCGGGTCGAACCCCCCCCCGGTCGTCCCGTGGGCAACCGAGTCACGTTCCAGGGTTCGCAACGTGTCCTCGTAAATCAGTTTGGCGTCGTAGAACAAACGGCCGATCATCGTGCTCTTGCCGTCGTCCACACTGCCGCACGTCAAAAAACGCAGCAGTTGCTTGCGCTCATGCTGAGCCAGATACCCGTCGATGTCGTTTGCGATCAGATCAGATTGATGGGACATGGAAACAGATCACCTCGAAGAAAAAAAGACGTCCGGACAGCCGCGAGCTCCTTTGCAGAGGGAAGGAATGCTCCTCAAAAATAACCCTCTCGCTTCTTGTCCTCCATACTGCCTTCGTCGTCGTTGTCGATCACCCGACCCTGACGCTCGGACGTCGTACAGAGCAACATTTCCTGGATGATCTCGGGAAGCGTGGTGGCACGGGACTCGACGGCACCGGTCAGCGGGTAGCAGCCCAGCGTGCGAAAACGCACCGTCTTTCGCTGAATCTGCTCGCCCGGCAGCAACTGCAACCGATCGTCATCCACCAGAATCAGGTTCCCCTCGCGCTCGACCACCGGCCGTTCGGCCGCAAAGTACAGCGGCACGATCGGGATCTTCTCCAGGTGGATGTACTGCCAGACGTCCAATTCCGTCCAGTTGGACAGCGGGAACACGCGGATGCTCTCCCCCCGATTGACCCGGGTGTTGTAGAGATTCCAGAGTTCGGGCCGTTGGTTTTTGGGATCCCAGCGATGGAAGCGGTCGCGGAAGGAGAACACACGTTCTTTGGCCCGCGATTTTTCCTCATCCCTGCGAGCCCCCCCGAACGCCGCATCGAAGCCGTAGTGATCCAACGCCTTTTTCAACGCTTCGGTCTTCATCACCGTCGTGTGCTTACCACTATGTTGGAAGGGGTCGATGCCCAAAGCCCGTCCCTCTTCGTTGACGTAAGCCAACACCTGGAGTCCCAAATCTCTTTTGGCATAGTTTTCCCGAAAGTGGTACATCTGCTGGAACTTCCACGTCGTGTCGACGTGCAGCAGGGGAAAGGGCGGTTTCGCCGGATAGAAGGCCTTCAAAGCCAGTTGGACCATGACGGAGGAGTCTTTGCCAACCGAATAGAGCATCACCGGATTGTCGAATTCGGCGACCACCTCGCGGATGATGTGGATGCTCTCCGCTTCCAATTCCTTCAAGTGCGTAAGTGTATATTGGCTCATAGGTACTGCTATCGTGATTCTACGGGTCCCTGTACGAAAGCGGTCTGAAAGCGTTCCCGTCCCAGCCAGCCGCTGTGGCGCACCGCCACCGTGAGCGGTTTCATCACCACTGATCGGCAAAGTTTGCCGCCGAGCGGCTCCTTTCCGCCGATTGTTTTCGTCCGCGGGAGAAACAGATTCGACTTGAAACACCAAGGGTACCGATCTTAACAGTCGAAAGCAAGGTCCTCGCGCTACCGGTTTTTTGCGTCATTTGGGGGAGTTCCGGCTGCATGAAACGTGATTCACGGAGCCCAATTTGGCCTCTGCTGATTGTCCTGGCCCTGATTTTCGCGTGGCAGGTTCGTGCGCCGCGAGCGTGGCAGCGCGTGGCGTTGACACCGACGCATGAATTGCTGAGCGTGGCAGGTGGCATCCCGGCGTCGGCTACCGTGGAATCCGAGCCGCGGGAGCAATTGGCCGAAGCCAGCACTACGGGGGTAGCGAGAGACGCCGCAGGCAGGGTCTTGGCTGCCCGCGGCCTTCCGGCGGAGTCGGAGGAATCCCGTGCGGATACTCCTCAGCCAACTGCGCCTGCTGTACCCGAATCGCCATCCCCGATTCCGACGAGCGCGAGGCTGGCCGCCGTGGACCACTCCACGGAATTCGGGACTGACGGGGACGGTTCTCAGACAGCCCTGCGGGCCAGCGGGGAAACGTTCCCCAGGCAGACCGACTTGGACGATCACAGCTCGCCCATCTGGTCGGAGGCGTCTGATCAGCGGTTGGTTGCCGCTCGTGCTGGCGATCTTGCACCTCAGGAGTTAGCGATCACCCGGGTCCGCGCGAGCCGAGCGGCGGCCGTGTCCTCACGTTCTTCGGGGGGAGCGAGGTCCTTTGATCCGCCGGATGCCCTGATTTCTGCCGCGCCCCTTCCCGCCGTTTCGGTTCCGGGCGCCCGCTCGGTACCTGAACCTGCGGATGACGAGTCCTATCCGCCAGCGGAGGCGGTCGCGGGCCCGGCATCGGCGGAGATCGTGAGCATCTCGGAGGGGGGAGAGGAGCGGAGTATACGGGAAACGGCCCCCCCTGCCGAAGAGGATTTCTTGCGTCAGGAGCGGAGAACGGATGCGGTGAGGCCGCGTCTGACCCCCACCGATCTGGCACCTGCCGGGCCGTGGGCTGGGGAATCATCGTTACCCCGCCGTCCTTCGGTTCGAGAAAACCTGGCGGCTTGGCCTTACCCCGTGGCGCTGATCGCCCGTCTGGAGATGTTGAGCGAGCTGGCGCCGCACCACGCGCTCTGGTCGCAACGGGTACAGCGTGCGTTGCACACGTTAAGCCAGTTGGATTCCTTGATCTCGGCGGAGGTGTCGCAG
>SLMF01000070.1 GCA_007133715.1 Planctomycetaceae bacterium | reverse complement strand
GATCTTCCACGCGGGGCGATTCGGCCACCGGATCGGCGGCAAACAAATGATGCTCGATCGGCGTCGTCCAGCGGAAGAACTGGGGTTTACGACCGAAGCCATAGACCCGCTGCTGGTCGAATACCAGGATCCGCCCGGCCGGTGCCGTCATACCGGCCCGGTAGTAGCCCTGCCAACCGCCGACAAAGCGGCTGCCGTACAGCCAGTAGGTGCGGTGCCAGCCGGTGTCGTCCAGGAACCCGGTGGGCGAGAACAGGTGTGCCCGCTGGGGGTCGTGTGTGGCCGCCGGGGCGCCTTGATCCGCATCGCTCGTGGTCGGCATCCGTTCCAGCGGCAGCCGCGTTCCCTCCAGCGTGAACGCTTGACCCCGCATGTACATCAGCCGCCCGTCGCTGGACAAGATGTCGTTCATGGCCGTGGGCATATTCAGCCAGCTGACATAATCTTGCAAGTTTCGGTCCGAATGCGGATCCCGATCGTCCAGCAGGTGTTCGGAGAGCACCTCGCCCGAAAGCGGGTCCAAACGCCAGAGCCGCATCCCGCCGTCCAGGAACATCGAGCGGCCGGCCACACAGTACAACACGCCGTCTTGGACCAGGACGCTGCCGTGTACCGGCCATACCGATTCGATCTGTTCGTCAAACATCAGCCGCTCGTCCAACGGCGCCGCTCGGAACCGCCAGGCCAGCTGGCCGTCCTCGGCCCGCAAGGCGTAAACATGGCCGTCTGCCGAACCGAACAGCACCTGGTCCCGATAGACGGTGGGCGGGGAATCGACGCGTCCGCCCGCGGTGAACTGCCACAACGCGGCTCCGGAGACGGCATCCAACGCATGCACCGTATGGCGATCGATCGAGGCGACCAGCACGCGTCCGTCGGCGATCACGGGGCTGGTCAACCGCCCGCCGATCTCCGTCTGCCAGGCGGCGGTCAGCTCGGTCGGCACCGACGTGCTGGCATGCCCGCTGCGCGCCGCATCGTGCCGATACATGGGCCAGTCGCCCGGGCGAAAACCGCCCTCCCGCGCCATGTCCGCAGCCGCTTCCGGCCGAGCGACAGGCGGGCGGGCGGAGCCTCCTTCCCAACGAGACGGGATCGCTTGCTCCCACAACGCCTCACGCCGCGCCGTCACCGAACCCGATGCCGCCAACGCATTGAAACCGTCCAGCTTCGCCTCGGGATAGCAGGCACACGGATGCTGGGGCGCATAAATCAAGCCGTTGGCCGGCATGATCCCGTACAAACAAGCACCCCGCACCCAGTGATGCGGCTCCCAACGCTCCCGGCGAACGTCCACCAGCTCGATCCCCGTACGCGACATCAGCAGGTAATTGCTGGTCGCCTTGCCACGGTAGCAGCGGTGATGGAACCAGTAGGTATCGACCTCCGGCACGAAAGCCTGCCGGACCTCACCGGTCAGCACGTCACGCCCGGTGAACAAACCCTCGGCCCGCCCGCTGGTCGTCTCACCGGTCCACACCAGCCCGTCCACGACCAGCAGATCTTCGGGGGATCGATAGCCTGAAGGCGGATGCGGGGCTTCCCACAACACCCGCCCGTCGCGGGCCGCCAACGCCGTCATCGTGTCGTCGGTGTCCCGGTACCAAGAACCCGTCTGTTGACCCGCCCGCGGACCCCCGGCAAATAACACGACGTCGCCGTACAGCACCAGAGCCGGGATAAAGAAGGCCCGGATCACCTCGCTTCGATCGACCGGCTCGGATTCCCACAGCGTGTTTCCTGTTCGAGCGTCCCGAGCCACGATCCGCTGGCCGTCATGAAACACCAGCCGACCGTTGGCTGCTGCCGGCGTTCCCGGCACCACCCGCTGTTCCCGCTGCCACAGCAGCTGGCCCGTCTCGGCGTCCAGTACCATCAATTGGCGGGGCTTTTCGTCCCAAAACGGGGCGTTGTAGGCGCGACCGATGCGTGACAAACCGTCATCGACCTCCTCGGTCTGCGGCGGGTCGACCAGCAACGTCAACCGGCCGTCATCCCAAAGAATCTCTTCCGTACCCGCGGTGCCCGCATACTCCTGCAGTGTTTGGCCGGTGGCCGCGTCCAGGGCCACGACGGGGGCCTGCAATCCCAAAGTGACATAGACCCGATCCCCGGTCGCCACCAACCGCCGCGGCAGTTGCGCCGGTCCGCTCTTCAACGGCCACAGATGCGTATGCCATTGCGGGATCTCCCGTTCCCAAAGCCGTGTGCCATTGAAGGCGTCTCGGGCAATCAAACGCCACTCGGGTGGTGCCAGGATCGAACGAGCCGTGGCCTGGTCGAATATCGTAAACACCCGGCCGCTCGCAGAAACCAACGCGCTGACACTGGACATCCGATCGTGGTGCCGGGCATAACGCGGACCGGCCGCCCACTGCATCCGCCGCAACGGTCCGATCTCCGTGTCCCGGGCCACCGCATTCCCCGACGCGTCCCGCAAATAGTGCGTCCACTCGTCGATCGTCTCCGGCCGCGGCTTGACCCACGCCTCCTGCCGTGCCCCGGCTGCATCCAGTACGACAGCTCGACCTTCCGGTGCCAGCACCCGCCGCATCTCGTCCCGCGACACGCCGGCCGGTTGCGAGACGACCAGCAGATTCACGAGGTTGTCGACATAGGGCAGGGTCTCCCCGGACAGTCGATCGATGGAGACCGGTCCATACCGTCCCGCCGCGTGAACCCGAGCCCGGGCCGCCGCCACGTTCTCCGGGTCCCGGTCCCAGCCTTGAACCCGATACGACGGGCCCCGGTACAATGCGGTGGTCAGGCGGCCATCGCCGCAGCCCAGGTGGACGATCAGACCGCCCTGCACTCCCGAGG
>SLMF01000482.1 GCA_007133715.1 Planctomycetaceae bacterium | reverse complement strand
TGCCACTAAGGTCAGCCACGACAGTTTCACGCTGAACTTCGACTCTGCCCTCAAACTGCAAGACGTCCAGCGCGCCATAGTCCAACTCGGCCAACAGGATGTCACCGCCATGCGTCCCGCCATCGACGAGACCGCCATCGACGGCCTGAAATTCTCGGAGTGCCTGCCCACCGAGTTGGCCATCGAGATGCTGGAGTCGCGACTCCAGGAACCCAAAGCGACCCGACACATCTTGAAGGAGGACGTGAGATTTCTGGTACAGTGATCGCGACAGGCCCACATCATGCAGCTGATCCGGCACCGAGGACCAAGCAGAGACACTCACGTTTGCTTCACTCTACTTCACTGAGACTTCTTCGGCCTTTCAACTGCTTGCCTCAGCTTCTCGTCCGTCTTCGTTTGTTCAATCGCTCACTTCGGCAGTCTCACAGCGAATTGCGAAGTTGATTCCGGCTCGAGCCAGGCCCCGTCAGCCACCATCGCTGCAGAACCACCGCTCCCTGTCCCTGCTGGGCCCCGGCTCATTGATCTCCCAGCAGCACCTCGATCCGTATCCCGTCCAAGTCAGCTACGCCCCAGACTTCCTCCGCGGCCCCATGGGCACACCCCGGCGCCCTGCCACGGACCGCCTCGAACCTCCAGCACCGCACACCGCCACGATCCCCACCTCACGCAGACCACGGCCGACCAACCGCGGCCGCGAAAAAAAGCCAAATGTTGCACGCTTGCCGAAAGCTCACTCAGGAGTTCCGTTTTCGTTGACGTCCCTTGCCGACGAGGCAACGGCACCGCAAACGATCCGCGGTTCCGCTGCTCGGGCGGGGGGGGGAGCCGCGGCAATTACACGTCACACAGCCGTACGGCCTGCTCCAAACCTTCCAGTGGATCGATGGTCGGGATGAACTCCTGGCCTACGTAACCCTCATAACCAATATCGAGCAGGGCCTTCATGCAGGGCGGGTAGTAGATCTCCTGGTTCTCATCCAACTCGCCACGTCCCGGATTCCCCGCAGTGTGGACATGCTTGATTGCATCGCCGCATTCGTGGATCCGACGAATCAGGTCGCCATCCATGATTTGGACGTGGTACAGATCGTACAACAAACCCAACCGTGGGGAACCGACCTGTCGAATGATCTCCATGCAGTAATCGACATGGTCGCCCTGATAGCCCGGATGGCCCTTCATCGGATGATCGGTGACGCGGGTGTTCAGCATTTCGATCGCGAGATTCACGCGCCGTTTCTCTGCGTGCCCGACAATTTTTTTGAAGCCTTCCACGCAGTTCTTCATCCCCTCGTCCGGGTCGATCGAACGGCGATTCGGGGGTAAATTGTCCATATCGGGAACCCCACCACCGGCCCACTCGCCGCTCTCTTCGGCATAGCCCGTAAAGGTGATCACGTTGGGAACCCCTGCCTCTGCCGCCTGGTCGATCCGCTGGGCCAGCAACTCGAGACAACCGGGCTGGTAACGCGGGTTGTTCATCCCCTGAACAAACAGATGGCTGGGCGAAATCGCACACGTCAGACCATGCTCGATCAGCGTCGGCCAGTCTTCGGGCGGTGCCAATTCGATGCTCTTGCAGCCCAAACGCTTGGCCACCAGGCACATCTCTTCTAAATTCCAGTACGGTTCGTAACACCACTGGACCAGCGATTGTTTGATTCGTCCGCGAGTTGCCACGGGTTCCTGCCCGGCAACCCCGCTGCCGGTGAGGGCGAGCGCACTCGCCGCGGCACCCATGCCGCCCAGCCACTGACGCCGGCTGATTGCATTCTTCCAAACATCCGTCGATCGGTTCATTTTTTATCCTCTATGTAGGGGAAAGGGATGTGGGAAATATCGTTCCAGGCTATACTCTGGTGATCCTGATAACGTAAACTGACAGCTTGAGAAACGCAAGTCGCGAAGGCTGGATTTGTCCCCTCGCCGATCGGTGCAACCCTGATGAACTCGCAATCCTTGGGCCCCTACCGGATCGAACGTCTGCTTGGCCATGGCGGCATGGGCACGGTCTATCAGGGGGTACATAAGCAGAGCGGTCAACGTGCGGCGATCAAGGTATTGGCGGAGAATCTGTGTGCGGACCCTCGTTTTCGTGAGCGTTTCCGTTGCGAGATTGAAACGCTCCAGCGTCTGCATCACGAGAATATTGTCCAGTTGCACGGTTACGGCGAGGAGGGGAACCGGCTGTTTTTTGTGATGGAGCTAGTCGATGGCCCCTCGTTGGACGGTCCGCTCAGTTCGGGTCAGCGTTTCGCTTGGCCGCGGGTAGTCGAGATGGCGATTCAGGTGTGTGCGGCTTTGAAACATGCCCACGATCATGGGGTGATCCATCGGGATTTGAAGCCGGCCAATTTGCTGCAGGCGTCGGACGGCACGATCAAGTTGACGGATTTCGGCATCGCCCGCCTGTTTGGCGTGCGGGGTTTGACGTTGGACGGGAACATGGTGGGCACCCCCGATTACATGGCTCCGGAGCAGACGGAGGGCCAGCGAGCCACACCGCGTAGCGATCTGTACAGTCTGGGTTGTGTGATGTACGCGTTGCTTTGTGGCAAGCCGCCGTTTTCTGCCAAATCGATGACGGCGGTGTTGCTCCGCGTGCGGACGGCGGAAGCGGTTCCGTTGCGTCACTTGGTGCCGGAGGTACCGGTGCCGTTGGAGCAGATCGTTGGGCAGTTATTGTACAAGGAGCCGTCGCGGCGGATCCCGACCCCTCAAGCGTTATCGAAGCTCTTGCGGGCGATGCAGCATGCGTTGTCCGCGCCCGACGCGGATGCGGACGAGGCGACTCCGGTGGCAGAACCGCGGGGGGAAGCCGGTTCGCAGGTGGGCGAGCGGGAGGGCGGTTTGAGGACGGCCGAGCGTCCGACGCTGGATTTCACGCCCGAGGATGCCGAACGGGTGGAGGCGTTCAAGACGGGTTTTCGGGTCACCCCGCCTCAGCCCCCGCCGGCGGCTGCCGCTTCCGCGCCGAATCGCAGGCAGACGCTGGCGGACACGCAGCCCGCCGCGCACTTCACGCAAGTGGATCCAGAAGTCGGTTTTCCCAGCCGGCTGACACCGGCCCCGGATACCCCACAACAACGCCGCCGGGAACGACTCCGCACGCTCGGTCTCGGGGCCCTGCTACTGGCGCTCGTCGCCACCATCGTCTGGGCCCTGCTGCCCGTATCGGCAGATCGCAAATACGAGCGGATTCAGCATTGGTCGCAGCAGAGCGAACTGCCGCGGCTGCGCTACCACCGGGCGATGCAGGAGTTCCTGGCACGCTTTCCGGACGATCCCCGCGCGGGGGAAGTCGAGCGACTGGCGGAACAGCTGGCTCGCGACGAGTTGCGACAGGAGCTGGAGACCAAGCTCCGGGCGCTGACCGCAGCGGAAACCCGTTTTTTGCAAGCCCTGGCGCATGCCGAACGCGGCGAGTCGGAGCAAGCGGAAGCCCTGCTCGAGCAGATCGTGGCCGAATTCGCCGACCGCGACACGGACGCTCTGGGCGTGACCGAACGCCGCCTGCTACAACGATCCCGCTACCTGTTGCAGGAATAGATCAAGGTCACCACCGCCGCGGCCAGCCGGATAGCGACTACGGCGCTCGGTCCACTTCGATGTCGAAACGACGGGTCGATGAATCCACGGTGACTTCCAAACCCGAGGTTTCACTCAAAAAGTACTTGTCATCGATCAGCTTCCGGTAGGTGGGCGCCACGTACTCGGATTCCGGGGGAATCTCCTCGGCCGCATCCACAATACTCACCCGGTAGGTTCCAACCGGGATACCGTCGTTTTCCCGGTCGACGCCCACCACGTACGTGCCATCGGACTGGATCGAGCCACGGGCCATGATCTGGCCATCGTCGAACAACACCGTCCCGCGGGACAACGGGCTGCTATCGTCGGTAAAGGTCACTTGACCTTGCAACGGTACCCGATCACTGCAGCCGACCAGCGCGAGACTGATCAGGACGAGAGTCAGACCCAAAAAACGATTCACTTGCATCCTGGTTCTCCTGAAGATCCGTAATAACGGGGGGGTTGGGGAGTTGGGGCCGATTTTAGGGCAGGGCGACCGGATTCCCGTCGTTGACATCCGCCAATTTCCACAACACGTCCCAGGAGGTGGACAGGGCCAGGGCGCGGACGGAACCGTCACCGAGCAGGAAATTGACCGTTCCGGGGTGCGCGCTGCCGAAACGCGTGGTGGCTTCCGAGATATTGGTATCGTCGGTCGGTCGGGCCAGCACGCGGGGCCCGGCACCCGTATCATCGAATGTGCGAGCCGTATGGACCACCGCGGCTCCCGTAAAGGCGGCCAGATACCCGCAGTCGCCATAGGTCTGGATGCACTCACCGGCCGGATAGGTGCGGGAGAAATGTTTCTCGCCGATCAACAACTGATTGCTGGTCCCGTCGGCCCACCAAGCGATGGAATCGCGGGGTTGCCAGGTTGTCAGCACATTATTGGCATAATTGGAATCTGCCACCCGAAACGGGCTACGGGTACCGGGACTGCCGGGGTACTGCCACCACGCGCCCCCGCTCCCGCCCCGCATGACCATGGCATAGTCGGTCTGGGGACCCGGGTAGCGGTTGATATTCGTGCCGGGCACAAAATCGTGAAAGGCGGGCGGCGAGCGACGCGACGGGCAGAGGTACGTCGAAACAGAACCGAAACCTCGCTTCTCCTCCATCGACAGACTGGACCACCAGGAATGCTGCGGCGAACCGTGATCCACCAGGGCTTTATTGTGATCGGTCACCCCCCACATGTCGGCTCCCGAGCCGATCACGTCGTACAACGCGTCCTGCTCAAGATAAGGGTACAGGATCGGAAACAGGGTCATCGAGCGGTGCGCGATGTTCGAAGGGGGAATGCGGTTATGCGCACTGATGAAATTATGGATTGCCAGCCCGATTTGCTTCATATTATTCGAGCATTGAGTACGTCGAGCCGCCTCACGAGCCGCTTGGATTGCTGGCAGGAGCAAAGCGACCAGGATTCCGATAATGGCGATCACGACAAGTAGCTCGACCAGGGTAAAAGCACGACGTCGAGTCTCCAGGAAGCACATGAAACGGTCTCCTCGAAAGGATGGGGCAAAAATGGATTCGGGGCGGTCAGATGCGGTGAGACACGGGTTGATTCGAAACGGGCGGGAGCCCACACCTGCGGCTGGACCCTTACAACGGAAGCCGCGACAAGACCGCGTTGCTTTCGGGAAAACCGAGCCACACGGACGGTCTTGTAACGCCTCTCGCCGAGCAGTGCCCAAGTCGGGCAATCTCTCTGCATATTTTACGCCGGGACGCGCGCCAACCCTAGATAATAGAAACGCGGATATGTATAATTCGTCTGCGCTTTTGTCTCAGAGTGCACTCAAAAGACAGCCCATGTGGATCGGGCATCTCCGAGACCGACGCGGTTTTGTGCAGGCCGCTGTGCCCACGAGTCGGTGTTCCGCTGTGGAAATTACTCTCATGGTGAGTCCTGATTTCACCCGCAAGAAGAACGAGGTCGCGCGGAAGCGTGTGCTGCTGGCGCTGGCCTACTACGAACACCGGATGCACCGGGGGGTGGCCGATTACGCGCGGAGCGCCAACTGGATTCTCGATTCGACGATGGCCCACTATCGTACGCCGCCACCGTTCTGGAGTGGTGAGGGGATCCTGACGCTGATGTTGCCCGATCGGCCCGATCTGATTCGTTACCTGCGGGGTCGCGACGTGCCGATGGTATCGCTTACGGAAGACGTGCCGGAAATACCTGCATATCGAGTGGTGTTAGACAACAATCGATTGGGGGTGATTGCGGCCGAGCACCTGTTGGAGCGTGGCTTCAAAAATCTGGCGTTCTACAAGTGCACCGATTATCGGGACGTTCAACAGCGGGAGGCGGGTTTTACGGCTGCGGTCGAGGCGGCCGGATGCGAGGCGCTGGTGCTGAACTGGTTTGCCGAAGCCCAGCAGCGGCCCCGCTCTCACCCGTTTCTCTGGCTTCAACGCCAACTGCAGCGGCTGCCGAAACCGCTGGGAATCGTATCCCAGAGCGATCATCGCGCTTATTTCTTGCTGTGCGTGTGTGAGAAGGCGGGGATTCGTGTGCCGGAGGAAGTTGCGGTTGTCGGAGTGGATAATGACAGGTACACCTGTGAATTCGCTCCGGTACCGCTGAGCAGTATCGACAGCAATCGCGAGAGGCTGGCGTTTGAAGGTGCGGCGGTGCTGGATGCTCTGATGGCGGGCGAGTCGGTGGCGCCCGAGCCGGTGCGGATCCCGCCCGCGGGTCTTGTGGTACGTCGCAGCAGCGACATTTTGGCGGTGGAGAACCCGGAGGTTGCCCGCGCCGTGAATTTTATCTGGCAGCACTATAGCCGCCCCATCGGCGTCCGCGATGTCGTTGCGGCCACGACGTCCAGTCGTTGCGGTTTGTACCGTGCTTTTGAGGCCCACCTCGGGCGAACCATTCACGCCGAGATCGAGCGAAAGCGATTGGAACTGGGCAAACATTTGCTGGGCTGCTCGACGAATAAAGTCGCCTACATCGCGCGACAATGCGGTTATGCGAGTGGCGAGCAGTTCAGCCGAGCCTTCGCCCGCCGCAACGGCATCACGCCCAGCCAGTATCGTCAGCGGTTTCGCGAAGAGCATCCCGAGTCTGAGTGAGGTTTGCGTGGGCGTGGGAAGAGCCGAGCGGAGCGAGTCCGCGTTAGCCACCGGAGAGGAAGGGAAAAAAACCGGAAGCGAGCACTTGCCGCTCACCTGAACCCCGGCAGTTCTCTGTGTGCCGGCACGGGGGAGTGCGGGTCCGGGGTTGCAATCCGTGGCGTGAGCGACGATAAGAGTAAGGAGACGAACGGGATGGCCCCGGCGGGGAATCGCGACGGGGTGGTTTCCCGCGTGCAGACAGGCAACGATCCGACCCGGTCGCGAGCGACCGGGACAAGCAATTTAGCAGGAGATTTTTCATGACGCAGTCTCTGACACGACGTTCTTTCTTGGCGGGCAGTGCCGCGGCCGCCGTGGGCGTTCCCAGCCTGGTACGCCGCACCGCCATGGGCGGCGTCGGCCAGGTCCCGGCCAGCGACCGCATCCGCGTCGGTATGATCGGAATGGGACGGCAGGCGTATCTGGTCAACATGCGGCAATTCCTGGGAATGCCGGATGTCCAATTGGTCGCCGTCTGCGATGTGGACCAATGGCGTAGGGAGCTGGCCCAGCAGGCGATCAACGAGGGTTATGGCGAGGCCATTCGCTCGGGGAACTACCGAGGATGTGCGGCCTATCTGGATTACCAGGAGCTTTTAGCTCGCGACGACATCGACGCCGTGATGATCTCGACGCCCGATCATTGGCATGCTCCGCAAGCGATCGATGCGATGCGGGCGGGCAAAGACGTGTCGCTGGAAAAACCCATCACGCGGACCATTGCCGAAGGCCGGGCGCTCAGCGAGCTGAGCAAGGAGTTGGGCCGCATCTTCCGGGTCGACAGCGAGATGCGTTCCAACCGCAGCGCCCACCGTGCCGTGACCCTGGTCCGCAACGGGCTGATCGGGGACGTCCACACCGTGACGGTTGGGGTACCGGGCAGCGACGTGGGTTGTCCGCCTCAGTCTGAAATGCCGATTCCCGAGGGTTTGGACTACGAGCGTTGGCAAGGTCCGGCCCCGCGGGCTCCCTACACCTTGCGGCGGGTACATCCGGTCGAGGATATCCGCGGCCGTCCCGGCTGGATGCGGCATATGTACTACTGCGACGGCATGATCACCAATTGGGGAACCCATCTGAACAACGCCGCCATGTGGGCTACCGATCTGGAACGTACGGGACCGGTCGAAATCGAGGGCCAGGGCAAATGGCCGGCGGCCGACAGCTTCTGGAACGTGCTGCTCGAATTCGACGTGACGTATCGCTTTGCCAACGGTATTCGCTGGACCTACCGGACGGAGAAGCCGTACTTCAAAATCGAGGGCAGCGAAGGCTGGGTGTACGCCGATTTCCGGGAAGTCCGTGCGGAACCCGAATCGCTGTTGGAATGGCGGCACGGTCCGGATGATCTGCGTCTGCGTTTCAAGAGCGACAAACAGGACTTCATCGACTGTGTCAAGTCGCGGGAGCCGACGCTGGAGCCCGCCGAAGTGGGGCACCGCGTCACCTCGCTTTGCCATCTGGGCCACTTGGCCGTCTACCTGGGGCGAAAGTTGCACTGGGACCCCGACGCCGAGCGGTTTGCCAACGATGACGAAGCCAACGCCTTGATCGACCAGACACTGCTGTACCCGCCGGAGAATGCCATCCGGTCGTGAGTCGCAATCCGGCAGTCCGCTGTTCTTCGTGCTTGGTCCGTGTCGGCCTGCTGAGTTCGCCGGGCCTGCGAGGATGCGAGGCGAGCGGGCAGCCGGCCCCGAGGCTGCGTGGCGGAACTTGCCACGCAGGCGTTCGGGACCGGGCGGCTGCTGGTAAGATTTGCGGGGTTACGGGGTGCCGATGCCGCGCGCTTCCGCATAGTCGGCCATCGCGGCCTTCTCGATTTCGTCAATCTCGTAACGTGCCGCCTCGTCCGGCGTGGGGACACGCAGGGGGCGTACGACGCGGAACCCGATGAAATCGGTGTCGGTGTAGTACCAGATACTCTGGGGAAGCTGAGGATCCTGGCTCTTCCAGTCGCCGGTCGAGGCCCGCCGCGCACTGCTCCGCAGCTCTTCCGGATCATCGTACCAGGAGCCCCCGCGGGCGACGCGGTTCTCGATCTCGGTGGGGATGCGGAGCGGGTTGCGGGCCGGATTTCCGGTAAAATCGGCGTAACCGTTGGGAGCGTAGCCGTCCAGGACCCATTCGGCCACATTGCCGTGCATATCGTACAAGCCCCAGGCATTGGGCTCTTTCTGGCCCACCCGGTGGTATTTGTCGTCGGAATTGTCGTAGTACCAAGCGTGGTCGTCCAAGTCGCCGGGATCGTCGCCAAAGCTGTAAGCCGACGTCGAACCGGCGCGACAGGCATACTCCCATTCGGCTTCGGTCGGCAGGCGATAGTAACGTCCGGTCTTGGCCGACAACCACTTGCAGAACATCTTGGCGGCCAACGGGGTCATGCAGACCGCCGGATGCCCTTCACGCCCCATCCCGAAGGTCATGTCCGTATAGGGTTTGGTGGGCATACTGATCGCATCCGCCAACTCGGCATGCTCCGACGTGGGCAGCCCCAGGATCATGCGGCGCTGCTGGGCCAAGCCCATCGACCACAATTCGAACTGATCCCAAGTCACCTCGTACTTGCCCATCCAAAACGGTTCCAATTCCACTTGGACCTGCGGGCCTTCGTCGTCACGACGATCCAACTCGTTCTCCGGGCTGCCCATTACGAAGGTACCCGCGGGAATGGGCACCATGTCGAAGGTGACGCCCGTATTTCCGAGCTTCTCGGTGTAGGGCTTCATTTCCGCTTCTGCTGCGGCCTGGGAGTCGGGTACGTCGGTGGGCTGCAGCATCCAGGTCACGGTCGGTTCGACGTCCAGATCGACCGTTGCGGGACTATCACTTCCCACCAATTGGGGTGCAAGAGCAAGACTTCCGACGGCGGCGGCTGCCACGAGCAACCGGGAGAATCGGGACAACCTGAATCGGGATCGCATCATTCGCATACTCCTCTAAAAAGACTCAACCGCTCGCCGAACCGCATGCAGGTTCTCGGGCGGCACGTTTTGGGGATCATAGGTACAGCCGGGAGCGATCAACAGCGGGTGCCCGGCAGCGGCTTGCACCGCATCGAGGACTTCCGCCCGACAATCGTCGGGCGAACCGGACAGCAGGGTGTGCAGATGATCGACCCCGGCACACAGTGCGGGGCGGATACGGCCGGCCACTTCCGCGATGGCGGGCCCGGCCGAGCGATCGGCCCAGTTGATCGCTTCCACGGGGTATTCGGTAAAGCGCGCGAAATTCTGAGGGCGGCCGCAGACGTGCAGGATATTCAAGGAGAGCGTTCCGGTTCCGGACGCGGGGTTGGCCGAGTCCGTGGCGGTTGCGCCCGCCAGGATCTCGAGGTCACTGCTGCGGACGAAACGATCATAGGTTCCCACCCCGTTCGATTCCGTGTCGACTTGATCATCCCGCACGGAAAGGAACACGCCCTGGGCGCCCGCCGCGCGGCACTGCCGCGCGTAGTTGCCCAGCGATTTCGCGACCACGTCCAGTGCCGACTGTAACAGCTCGGGCGCCTCGCGCAGCCAGCGGTTCAGGGCCTGATCCCGGGGATCGTTTTCTTCGCGTGCCAAGGTCCCCGGACCATGCTGCCCCGTGTCGGGCACGGCCATCTGGCGGAGGGTGCTCCACGCATTGAACAACGTGGTGGCCATCGGCAGTTGGCCGCCGAAATGGCGATTCAGGGCGGCGATCAATTCCAGCTGCCGCCCGAAGCTGCCTTCGTCTCCCTGCAACACCGTCAGTTTTTCCAAGTCCCGTGTTTCGACCAGCACCCCTCCGTTGACGGATGGCCGCGGATAACGGTTGTCGTCCATCACCTTGAGGAAATCCAAGTCATAGGTTTCCACATGGCGCACGTGGGCTTCCACCGCTGCCGGGCCGGCCGTTCGCCCCGGTCCGAAGTGGTACCAAAACGAGACGGGGGGACGGTCAGGTTGTTGGCCCTGTACGACGGCGGTCACACGCTGCAAGCTGTCCATGGGGTTCCTCTCACGTGGGGCGAGCTACCCGCTCCAGGCGGGCAGAGGAGGGAGGCAGGGCAACGCCGAGTCCCCCCCTCAACCGACTCGGCGTGCAACCGGCGGAATCTCTCGATTCCGACGCCCCATCTTAGACAGCAGAATCTTCCGCGTACAGGGCAGGGAAAGCCGACAGGGGTTACAACTGCCAACCGTCCCGGTACTCGCGGTGCAGATATCGCTCGGCCTCGGGTGCGTTGGGGATCTTCATCTCTTCCGGCTCCCATTCGATTCGCTGGCCGCTGCGGATCGCCACGTTGCCCAGCAAAACCACCTCGGTCATCGGGCCGGAGTAGGTCACCACCTCGGAGCCGGGGCGGCGTCCGGTGCGGATCGCGTCCAGGAAATCCTGCTGATGGTTGCCCCCCGGAGC
>SLMF01000372.1 GCA_007133715.1 Planctomycetaceae bacterium | reverse complement strand
CCAAACGATCCATATTGTCGGGGGCGGCGTGCGAAACCAAATGCTCTGCCAAATGGCCGCCGACGCATGTAACTGCCGCGTGGTGGCCGGACCGGACGAAGCCACCGCACTGGGGAACGTGCTGGTCCAGGCCCATGCGGATGGCCAGGTCGGCAGTATGGCCCAGGCCCGAGAATTGGTCCGGAACAGCTTCGAAGTAACGCAATACGAACCCCGGAACCCCCAACGCTGGGACGAACCGTTCCAGCGTTTCCAGCGGCTGCACCACGACGCAGCAGGCGGCAATTCCTAGCGGCCAGTAGCGGTGGGGCCTCGCGTTCGGTGGCAGTCGACTTCCGAGCATCGGTAAGTTGGACGGTTCTGCGTGACTTATTCAACCTGAACAAACAAGATCTTGAAAGGAGTTTGCGTTGATGACTCGGATGTATCGTGGCTCGAAATGGGCACGCCTCGCACTGATCGCCTGGGGACTCATGCTCTGGGTGGGTTCGCCGGCTGCTGCCCAACGTTGGATCAGCGGCATCCCGTGGTCCGAGCCGCCGGTGGTGGTGCCCGGAGACCATCACGGTCCCCCGTCGGACGCGATTGTGCTGTTCGACGGCCAGAACCTGGACGTCTGGGAAGGGGGAGATCAGTGGGAACTTCGCGACGGCTATGCCATTGCCCGCAATCGCGATATCCGGACCCAACAGCATTTTGCCGATGTCCAGCTGCATGTGGAATTCGCCAGCCCCAGCGAGGTGCGGGGGCGCGGGCAGGGACGTGGCAACAGCGGCGTGTTCCTGATGGACCGCTATGAAGTCCAGATTCTCGACTCGTGGGAAAACGAAACTTATTTCGAAGGTCAGGCCGCATCGGTCTACAACCAGGCTCCGCCGCTGGTCAATGCCAGCCGCCCCCCGGGCGAATGGCAAACGCTGCAGATCCTGTTCACCGCCCCCCGTTTCGATGCCGAGGGCGAGCTGGAATCGCCCGCTTACCTGACGGTGCTGCAGAACGGCGTGCTGGTGGTCTACAACTGGGAAGTCCAAGGCGTGACCCATTTCAATCGCCCGCCCGACTACCGGGCGCATGGCCCCGCACCCATTCGACTCCAGCATCATGGCGATCCGGTCAAGTTCCGGAACATCTGGGTGCGAGAGATCCAGCTGAGCCCGGGAATCGAACCGCCGGAAGACGAGCAACCGCCAGCCGAACCGGAAGAACCCCGGCAAGAGGGGCTGGAAGCGGACGAAGAGCCCGCGGCCGAGCAGGCGGAAGAGGAAACGGATCAGGAACCGACGGAAACCTAGTGCGAGCACCCCGCGCTCGTGGCTCCGGGAGAACCGCAACCGCGAGCGCGAACCTAGTTGCATCCCCCCGATGCATTTCATCACCCGATAAAGGAGCAAACGATGAAGAGAATTGCTGTCGTGATGGCCGTCTGGGCGTTGGCCGGATTCGGCTACGCCGATCAGACGCAGGACGTGACCGCGCGGATGGAAGAAGACCGAATCGTAGTCGAAGTGGACGGACAGGAATTCACCTCGTACTTGTTCAGCGAAGAACACAAGTATCCCTTCTTTTTCCCTGTCAATGGCCCCACTTCTGGCGAGTCGCTGACGGCATGGGACCAGGAACCCTATCCGCATCACAGTTCGCTGTACATCAGTTTGGACCGTGTGCAGAGCGAGAATGTGTCGCATGCCAACTATTGGCAGCCGCGGAACCGGCTGGACACGGGTCAGGTTTTTTCCCGCAATCCGCAGATTGTTTCGCAGGAGGACGGTCGCGTCGTATTGCGGGACGAGGCGGATTGGATTGTGCCGTCCACGGGCAGTCATCAGCTGCGTGACACGCGGACGGTCACGATCTGGGCGCCCTCGCCGACGATCCGTGTGATGGATTTCGAGTTTGAATTCGAAGCGTTGAAGGATCTGCTGGTGCGGCAGACGGGTCATTCGTTTTTCAGTGCTCGGATGCGTCCGGAACTGGCCGTGGGTTGCACCACGCGGGGCGCGGCCTGGGCCGAGATGGGCACGGGCACCCTGGTCGATTCGTTAGGGAATCGGGGCGAAGCGGGCACGCGGGCCGAAGCGGCCGAATGGTGCGCCGCCTACGGGCAGATCGAAGGCGTAACCGAAGGTCTGGCGATCATCCAGCACTCGGAAAACCCCATGTTTCCCGCCAAATGGTTCAACCGAGACTACGGTTTCTTCTCGCCCACTCCCTTCGCCTTTGACGGCAACATCGAAATCCCGGCGGATCAGAAACTGACCTTCCGCTACCGCGTGGTGGTCTTTACGGGCGACCACGAGACGGCGGATATCGCCGGCTGGCACCGGGACTTCGACCCCGCCGCCGCCGACAACGACGCGTCCGAGGAAGAAGGCTCCCAAGCCCGCCGCCACCCGCAAACCATCGGCGAACTGGCCGCTTCCTTCCACGAGACCCGGCTGGTGGCACTGAACCTGGCAGCCGCCGAGGACGCGGGGGTCGTCCTGAATAACGATCCCGAGCAAGGTACGGTCCGCGTCTACGTGCGGGGCGAACACTTCACTACCTACCATTATGGCGAGGATGCGCGCACACCCTTTCTCTGGCCCGTGAACGCCGAAGGCGGCGTCGGTGTCACCCGCAATTACCCGATGGGCGACGACGAACCCCGCATCGCAGACCACCCGCATCAACGCTCGCTGTACCTGGTCTACGGTGATGTCAACGGCCATGATTTCTGGCATCGCGAACGGATCAATACGGTGCGTTTGGAAACCGGTCCAGGCGACGGATTCGCCTGGTTGCGGGCCCACAACGAGTGGCTGACGTCCGATGATGAAGTCCT
>SLMF01000014.1 GCA_007133715.1 Planctomycetaceae bacterium | reverse complement strand
CCACCTGGGCATGTCGCCCGGCGTAACCCCAGCCGCCGTCTTCAGAAAGAACCATCGTTTGAGGGGATTCAGGGCGTTTAAGCTCGTCAGAACGGGTGGTTGTGTTCAGGACGACGGTCAGGAGCAGCAGTGCGTGCACGGCCAGCGGGCAAGTTCGTATTTGGGGGGTGTGCCACATGGTCGATATCCTCGGTCATAGGGAGGGCGGCGTGTGCTGCTTGGCAGTTGAACCAAGTCCTGGGGTTCCGGTTTCGCCCGTCGCGGAGGATTTTAGCGGATTTGGGGCGATTTCGCTACGGTGCGACTGCTGTTGTTGACGCGGCGTGTGAATCGTGTTCAATGAATCGGGTTGCGTGGTCGAAGATTTCGGGTCATGTGTGGAGAAGCGTAATGACGTGGCAGCGGCGGCGGGAGAGTGGGGCGATCGGCTGGGTGTGGCTTTTCGTAACGGTCTGCGCGACTTGGTCCGCGGGGTCCGAGTTCGAGAACTGGCCCGGTTGGCGTGGCCCGCGGGGGGATGGGACCAGTCGTGAAGCGAACGTGCCGACCCATTGGAACGGTCTGACCGGCGAGAACATCGCATGGAAGACCGAGGTACCGGGAATCGGGCATGCCTCGCCCATCGTGTGGGAAGATCACATTTTCACGGTTTCCTGTCTGACCGAGAGTCTCGAGCGGGTGCTGCTGTGTTTCGACCGGCAGAGCGGAGAGCTTCGTTGGCAGCAGACGGTGATTCGTTCGCCGCTGGAGCGCAAGCACCATTTGAACAGCCATGCTTCGGGGACACCGGCCACGGACGGCGAAAGGGTGTATGTGGCGTTCTTGGATGTGAGCGAGCAGCGATTCGGGCCGGAGGATGATCCGCGTCGTCGCGGGGTTCCCATCGGGCGGATGGTAGTGGCCGCCTTCGATTTCGCCGGCAACCGCCACTGGCAGGTGGAAGCGGGAGATTTCTCCAGCGTGCATGGGTTTCGCAGCGATCCGGTGCTGTTCGAGGAACTGGTGATTGTCAACGGCGATCACGACGGCGAATCGTACCTGGTGGCACTGGATCGGGCGACCGGCGAGACGGTGTGGGAGGTCGCGCGATGGCATCAGACCCGCAGCTACGTCACGCCCTTGATACGCGAGCTCGACGGGCGGGCGCAGATGGTGCTGTCCGGCAGCCAGCACATTGCCAGCTACGATCCGCGCACGGGGGACATGCACTGGTGGATCGAGGGGCCGACCCAGCAGTTTGTGGCTTCGCTGGTGTATGACGGCCAGCTGTTCTACATGACGGCCGGCTTTCCCACTTATCACGTGATGGGGATCCGTCCGGACGGTTCGGGCGATGTGACGGACAGCCACGTGCAGTGGCATTCGACGCAGGCCCGTTGTTATGTGCCTTCGCCGGTGGTCATCGCGGGCCGATTGTTGGTGACGGACGACCGGGGCACGGTGAATTGTTTTCGGGCCCGAGATGGCGAGCGGCTTTGGCGTGAGCGATTGGCGCGAGGTTACAGCGCGTCGGCGGTGACGGCGGACGGACGGGCCTATCTGGTCGCCGACGAGGGCGTGACGACCGTGCTCCGTCCGGCGGATCGTCTCGAAATTCTGGCCGAGAATCCGCTGGGTGAAAACGTGTACGCCTCGCCCGCCATCTCACAGGGGCAGATCTACCTCCGGGGCGAGCGGCATTTGTACAGCATCGGGCCCCAGCCGTGAGCCGCTAATAAGCCGATCTCGGCTGCCGTCTCTGGAACTCGCCGCCGTTTCCTTCTTCCAAGGCGCCGGCGCCGCGCTGCATCGGTACCACCCGGCTGTCACGCACGTAGCCCATCCGATCAAGCAGGTTATCCAAGGTCATGGATTGAATGCCCTGACGGGTGGCTTCCCCGACCATCTCCGAATAGCCTTGCATCAGGCGTTCGTTGGAGCGGTCGGTCGGTGCCTCGCCACGGACCAGGAACTGCGTCGTGGAAGTCATCTGGCCGACAATGGTGCCATCCGGCTGGAGTTCGGCATCGACTACCCCATTATTCGCGGTGATCAGGCTCTTGACCCTCTCCAGATCACTCCGTCCATCGCCGGTGATGTCCATGATTCCGACCAAGGCGAAGTGGGTACGCTGACCTCGGCGGAACGAGGGCGAGTAGACAATATCACCCTGCATGATGGGGTCGGAGAGGTTGTCTTCCAAGATGCGGGCTTCGGCCAGACGTGGTTCCATCACCCGAGTCACTTCGATGCGGGCCTTGATGGGTGCGGTGGCCACACCCGTATGCCGGCGGTCATAGACGCTGAAGGTCATCTGCCGCCGCAGGCCATCGGCGGAGCCGAGATTGATCCAGACCATTTGGGAATTCTGATCGACCCAAGTGACCTCGCCATCCGCTTCCTCGAAAGTTTCCTCGCGGCGATCCTCCAGCCGCTCCTGCAGGGCGGCGATCATGACTTGGTTCTGCTGGGTTTCTTTCTGCAGACCATCGATTCGTGAAGCCGCTTCGCTGCGAACCCGGTTCAATTCCTGTTCCTTCTCGGGGACCAGGGCCGCCAACTCTTCGCTGGTCTCCAAGATCCGCTGCCGCTCGCGATTGAACTTCTCCCGCTCGGCCCGCAGCTCCTGCTGGGTCGAAACCAGCTCCGCCTGCACCTTGGCCAACCGCCGCTCCTCGGTCTCCTGGATCCGATTGCGTTCGGCCACCAGTTCGGCCTGCAGGCGATCCGCTTCCGCCAATTTCGAGTTCTTATCGTTCACGACGGCCAACAGGTGGGAGGGGAGCGTCCGGTAGTTCAGGACCTGATCCTGGAACCCCACGCCGTAGACCCGCATGTCCTGTTG
>SLMF01000238.1 GCA_007133715.1 Planctomycetaceae bacterium | reverse complement strand
TTAAGCACCCGGACACGGGTTTCTTAACGGAACCAAAGAAGTAGGACGGACACTCCTGTCCGTCATTTCCCGCACGACGGACAGGAGTGTCCGTCCTACATTGTGTTAGGAAACTCCTGGCCGGGTGCTTACGAGCACGAGCACGAGCCAGAGTCATCCCGTGCACCGGAGCCGGGCTTGCGGCCGTCATCGAAGGGACAATCACTTTTCCCGGCCCGATGACGGGCAACGATTTCCGGCACTCGCTGCCACCCCCCATAAGAACTCGCTCGATACCCCCTAGAAACCACCGCCGCCGAACCGGGTTGCGATGAATTCAGACACCCCGAATTCGAACGGATTTAACAAATGTCGTTTCTTGGCAACGAAGCGGGTCCTGGTTTCTTGGGGGGCAAGTCGGATGGGGCGGACGGAAAATGGGTGGTGGCGTGATTCTGCGGCGGATTTTTGGGTCGCGGTGACCGAAGCGGTTTCGTAGAATATAGAGAACTGGTCGCTCGGCAGGCGATCGGGTTATGCTGGTTACAACGATTTGACAGGATTGTTCGCACGTTTCTGCCGATGAAAGCTGAGAGATTGTGCTACCGGACTCGGCTGGGCAGCAGCAGACGAGCGGGAGCGATCCGAGCGCACGCTCCAAAATCGAGGAGAAGAATTGCAGAGCGAGGCGGTTATACCTTGTTTGGGCCTTCGAGATCCACCTTTGTCTGAGGTGCATCCTGGACAGTGTGTTGATCGGACGGACACGGTGCAGGTGTGGTGGGTACCAACCGGGTCCGCCGAGTTCGGGGGTCAGGTGGCGGGACCTTCGGGAGCGGAGTGTTTGAGCGAGTTGGAGCGAGAGCGAGCGGGCAGATTTCGGTGCATCGCGGATCGGCGACGTTTCGTCTGCTGCCGTTTGGCACTTCGCCAGCTGTTGGGTAACGCGTTGGACACACCCCCTGAAGAGGTGTTGTTTGTAGAGGAGTCGTATGGCAAGCTGGCGGTGGAAGCCCCGCCGCGCCGCGGTCGCGTCTCCTTCAACGTGTCGCACTCGGGCGACTGGGGCTGCATCGTTTTGGCGGGTGGTCCGCGTGTGGGTGTGGACGTGGAAGGGACGCGTCGGCCCCACAATTTTGAATTGTTGGCGAAAAAGGTATTCACGGATGAAGAGCGGCGTGATTGGTCGAGTTTGCCGGGGGATGCGCAGGAGGGCGTATTTCTACGCTACTGGACTCTGAAGGAAGCGGTGGCCAAGGCGACCGGTTGGGGCTTGCGACTGCCGTTGGCTCGGATCCCGGTCCACCTCGGCCGGCCGACGGTGCTGAGGAACCTGCTGCCCGATTGGCATCCGGATGAGCTGATCACCGCCGGGGAATTGTCGCCTCCGCAAGCGGGTTACTATGCGGCGTTGGCGGTCGGTGCCCCGGAGTTTCCACGAATCGAGGTTGGGATGATTGATTTTCGGCAAGCATGGAAGGAATTTGACGATGGATAGCGGAGCAGGACAAGGATCGGCGAAGCCACGTTCGGCGGAGGAGATTCAGGATTGGTTGATCCATTACTTGGCGGAATCGTTAGAGCGGCCCCAGGACGAGATTGACGTGACGGTGCCTTTCGACGATTTCGCGTTGGATTCTTCCACGGCGATCGGCATGACGGGCGAGTTGGAGGACTGGTTGGGAAAACCGGTCGATCCCACCCAGGTGTATGATTATCCGACGATCGAAAAACTTTCTCAGTGCCTTGCGGACGAAGCATGAATTCTCAGTTGCCCTCCCCCACCTCTGTCGCTGTTGATCCGATTGCCCTTGTTGGCGTAGGCTGCCGGATGCCCGGTGCGAAACGCCCGCAGCAATTCTGGGATTTACTGCGGGACGGTGTGGATACGATTATCGAGGTTCCGAAGGAACGTTGGGACATCGAGGCGTACTATGATCCGGAGCCTGCCAAGCCGTCGAAGATGTACACGCGGTGGGGCGGGTTTGTGGAGGATGTGGATCTATTCGATCCCGGTTTTTTCGGGATTTCGGTCCGCGAAGCCCAACGCATGGATCCGCAGCAACGGTTGTTGCTGGAGGTGGCTTGGGAGGCGTTGGAGAATGCGGCGATCCCGCCCGAGACGTTGCGGGACACCGCCACGGGCGTGTTTGTCGGCATCAGCAACAGTGATTACCGGTTGTTGTACAAGAACCACTTGTCCGAAGTGGATGCGTACATGGCCACGGGCACGTGTTTGTGCATTGCTGCCAACCGGTTGTCGTACGTGTTGAATCTACGCGGTCCCAGCATTGCGGTCGATTCGGCTTGTTCGTCCTCGCTGGTGGCGGTCCACCTGGCGTGCCAGAGCCTCCGTCAGGGGGAATCCGAATTAGCGATCGCGGGCGGGGTGAATCTGATCCTGACGCCCGAGGGCACGATCACGCTGTCGCAGGCGCGGATGATGGCGGCGGATGGTCGCTGTAAGACGTTTGACGCTGCGGCGGACGGCTACGTGCGGGGCGAGGGCTGCGGCGTGGTAGTGTTGAAGCGGTTATCGGACGCGGTTTCCGCGGGGGACCGGATCCTGGCGGTGGTCAGCGGTTCGGCGGTTTCCCAGGACGGCGCGACGAACGGGCTGACGGCACCCAACGGTCCGGCTCAGCAAGCGGTGATTCGGCGGGCGCTGGCGGCGGCCGGGCGGCGTCCGGACGAGGTTTCGCTGGTCGAAACGCACGGCACGGGCACGGCGTTGGGGGACCCGATCGAAGTCCGCTCGTTGCGCAATGTGCTGATGCAGGATCGGGCGGCGGATCAGGCGTGCTGGTTAGGCGCGGTCAAGACGAACGTGGGCCATTTGGAATCGGCGGCGGGGATTGCGG
>SLMF01000520.1 GCA_007133715.1 Planctomycetaceae bacterium | reverse complement strand
GTTGCCTGCTGCTTGAGTTGCTGGTCCACAGATTGAATCGCCGTGACCAGATTCGCAAAATCCAAGGAAGCGGGGACGTTGCTTCTTGTGGGCTGGTGGCTCATGGGGCACCTCGATCGGAGAACGATCCGATGATTTCCAGGAGTTCTTCGGCGAGCGGTTCTTCGAACAGGCCGTCGAGGCTGTCGGTGTGCAATAGGGTGAACGGGTCCGACCTGGAGACGCTGAATCGCACCGAAATAGACGAATGCCTGCTCCCCCACCGCAAAGATCTCGGTCTGCGGTTCCCTCCCAATCGAACGCAGGACCGCCAGCGTTTGCGCAACAGGGTGCATGAAAATCCCCTGCCAAGGGTCTGCAGCCAGCCGGGAATCTGCGAACACGCGCTCGCATGCCCAACCTCGTTTATACGGGCCGGTACGGCTTCCTGCAACGGGGCGAGGTCAACCCGAGCCCGTATCCGGAGCAGGTTCCTCCGGCGGGAGCACCGTGGCAGTGTAACTGCTGGACGCCGACGCTTTCTCCTGCAGACTCGAATCCGCGTCGCTGCTGAGCACCATGATGGCCAAGTCGGCGTTCCGATTGGGATCCTCGACCACACGCTGGCCAGCTTGGGTGTCCAGAGCCACCCGTTCGTGAATCCTGATCTGATGGTCTCGACAGAAATCCTCGAAGTCGGCGATGGTCAAAAAGCGGACGTTCGGAGTGTCGTACCAGCGCGTACCGCCGCCCAACGCGACCAGCGGGGCATGCCCGTGTTGGGCCAGTTGTTCGCGGAGTTTGTGATAGCCCAAATTGGGGAAACTGACAATGCCCCGCCGCCCCACGCGAAGCATCTCGCGAATCACCATCGGCACGTCCATCACCGTCTGCAGGGTCTGAGACAAGAGGACCACATCGAACTGGCCGTCGGCAAAGATGGCCAGTCCCTGGTTCAAGTCGGCTTGCAATACATCCAAACCACGGCGAATGCAGTCCCGGACTGCCGCTTCGTTCCATTCGATCCCCATCAGCCGCGTGTGTCCCCGTTGCCGCAGCAGGGACAGCAGGCCGCCATTACCGCAGCCCAAGTCCAACACGCTGGCACCGGCCGGGATCCGTTCGGCCAACGAATCGTAATCCAGCCGCCGGGGATCGAAGAAAATGCTGTTCGGTGGATGCTGGCGAACATCGATCTCGTGCCGGGGCCCCGTTTCGCCATTCAGGTTCTCCAAGAAGCCGGCCAGCATCGCCCCATAGCTGTCCAATTCGTCCGGCAGCAAGAACGCATCGTGCCCACAGGAACTGGACACATTGCAGTAGCTGACCGATTTGCGAGCCGCCAGCAAGGCAGCGACAATCTGCTGGGATTGGAACGGGGGAAACAACCAGTCGCTGGAGAAGCTCAGGACCAGCCAGCGGCAGCGGGCCGGTTGCAAGGCTGCGGTCAGTTCGTCAAGATCGCTCCCCATATCGAACAAATCCATGGCCATCGAGAGCGTGATGTAGCTGTTCGGGTCGAACCGCTCGCCGAAACGATCCCCCTGATAGGCCAGGTACGAGCCGACGGAGAACTTGGTCTCGAACTGGGTGGCCACATCGCGTGGTTTGAGCCGGTCGGCATCGAACTTTCGCATCATGGCTTCGCGAGAAAGGTACGTGATATGTCCCAGCATGCGGGCGATGGCCAAGCCGATTCGCGGTCCGGGCTCGCCGTCGTAGTAGCGGCCAGCCCGGTAATCCGGATCGTGTAGGATGGCGTTGCGACCGACCACGTCGAAGGCCAGGGCCTGGCTGGTCAATCGCGGGCTGGTAGCCAGGGCGACCGTCCCCGCCATGCGATCCGGATACAAGGTGGCCCAGCGCAGCGCCATGTGCCCCCCCATCGAACCGCCGATGACGGCCAGCAGTCGCTGGATCCCCAAATGGTCCACCAACTGCCGCTGGACCCGCACGACATCGTCGATGGTGATCAAGGGAAACTCGGGGCCATAGGGTTCGCCGGTCTCCGGATGCGGGCTGTTCGGACCGGTGGTCCCTCGACAACCCCCCAGCACATTGGGACAGATGACAAAGTAACGGTCGGTATCGATCGATTTGCCGGGTCCTACGGCGATGTCCCACCAACCGGGTTCGTCTTGGGGGTCGTGTCGGGCCACATGCGAATCGCCCGACAGCGCGTGGCAGATCAGCACGGCGTTGTCGCATTGGGGATTCAACTGGCCGTAGGTTTCGTAGGTGACGGTCACGGCCGGCAAGCGGCCGCCGCATTCCAGTTGCCACACTCCTTCGAAACTGACCGTCTTGGCATGTCGCGAGGGTCGCGAGGTACGCAGGCTATCGCTGCTTTCAAAAGTCGAATCCGTCATTGCTCAATTCACCCCTGAACGACGCCCGGCGGCATCGGCTGGCCGGTTCGGATGGGATCAGCCCTGAGCCGCCTGCAAAGCGTGATCCAGATCGGCCCGAATGTCTTCGAGATCCTCCAGCCCGACACTCAATCGCACGTAGTCGTCGGTGATGCCGGCCGCCCGCCGCTCGTCCGCATCCTGCTGGCTGTGGGTTGTCGAAGCCGGATGGATGACCAAGGTTTTGGCATCGCCGATATTGGCCAAGTGCGAGCACAGCTGGACGGATTCGATGAACCGCCGTCCGGCCGAAACGCCACCCCGAATCCCGAATCCCATGATCGCGCCCGCTCCGGCCGTCAAGTAACGCGTGGCCAGTTCATGCTGCGGATGGGAGGGCAAGCCGGGATAATTCACCCAGCTGACCGCCGGATGCTGCTCGAGGAATTCCGCAATGGCCTGAGCATTCTGGCAATGCCGTGGCATCCGCAAATGCAGGGTCTCCAGACCCTGGAGGAACAGGAAGGCGTTGAACGGGCTCATCGCACCGCCCAGATCACGCAGCCAATGCGTGCGACAGGTGGTGATGTAACATAACGAGCCCAATTCGTCGAAAAACACCGTGCCGTGATAGGAGGGGTCCGGCCGCGTGAACTGAGGCCAACGGTCCCCATCGGCTCCCCAATCAAATTGACCCCGGTCCACAATGCAACCACCAATGCTGGTGCCATGCCCACCGATGAACTTGGTGGCACTGTACACACAAATGTCAATCCCGTGCTCGAACGGCCGGAACAGAACGGGGGTCAGGACCGTGTTGTCGCAAACCACCGGCAAACCGTGGCGATGGGCCAAGTCGGCGATGGCCTGATAGTCCAGAACATCGTTCTTCGGATTGGCCAGGGCCTCGATGTAAATCGCCCGCGTCTCCGGACGAATCGCCCCCTCGATTGCGTCCAGTCGGGTGGCGTCGACAAACGTGACGTCGATTCCCAAGCGGCGGAACGTCTGGCCGAACAGGGTCAAGGTGCCACCGTACAAGGCGCTGGCACTGACGAGGTGCTGGCCGCTGTGGACCAAGTTCAAAAGCGCTACCGTGATCGCTTGCTGTCCACTGGACACCGCCAATGCCCCCACACCCCCTTCCAAAGCCGCCATCCGCTGCTCAAAGACGTCCGTCGTGGGGTTCATCAGCCGCGTGTAGATCCAACCCATCTCCTTCAAGGCAAAGAGGTCCGCGGCGTGCTGGGCATCCCGGAAACAATAACTGGTGGTCTGGTGGATCGGCACGGCTCGCGAGCCGGTCGCCGGGTCGGGTTGTTGACCCGCATGAAGGGCCCGGGTGCCAAGTCCGGGGAGGCGAGGTTCCTGAGTTTCCATCGGTTCCGCCATCTTCTCATTTCCAAGGTTTGGGAAGCTAGTTGTCGCGCCAAACCTCGGATTTTAGCAGAAAAGTGCCGGTGATGGCAGGGCGGTGCCCCACCGCGAACGCTCAATTCCAAAGACTGTTCAAGGACAGCGAAACGTTCAGGTTGCTGATCAGCAGATTCATCAGCATCTCTCCCGGCGTGTACTCCAACATCACCAGATCATTCGGCTGGATCAGGATCCGCTCGCGGACATCGGTCAAAGCATCTTGCGTCGAGGTGCGAATCGCGATCTGCTGGCCCTGATACTGCCGCACGATCGTGATTCTGCTGGGGGGAATGATACTGCCTACCGAGCTGTTCAATCCGGTTGCAGTTCCCCCGGCGGCGGCGGAGATCGAGCCGCCGGCCATGGCGATCGCCCCCAGTACATCCAGGTCGTAATCCCGGGGTAACGGGTATTGCCCGCCCCTCAAAAGACCTCCGGTATAGAAGACCTCGGCGTCCCGGGATTCGACGAACACCACGTCCCCATCCTGCAAAATGATATCCTCTGGCCGCACGTCCGGCAGGTCATCATAGGGGCCGATTCGTAACGGTATCGTGATCACTTCGAAATTCTCGTACGGTGCGGGCCCGAGCATCGCCTCGGCCGGCGGGACCGCGGCGTAAGATACCTGCGTACCGATTTCCGCAGACGGAGATGCGACCGTCTGATAATCGGCCAAACTCCCAAACGAATTGGAATCCAACAAGGGGGTTCCCCTCGCGGTGTCGGTATGAGGCTCCCCCAGAAAACCGCTCGAAGAGGGATTAAACGGCTCGAAGGTCAACATATCGCGGGGCGGCGGCGGGGCCTGAACGGAAAACGGCGGTCGCGGCGAGGGACTCTCGGCCGCAGGCATGCCCGGACCAGACGGGGACGCGACGGCAGCCGGACTGCGGGGCTCCCGAGTTCGCATGCGGATCACCAGTTCCGTCAGAATCGGGTTGTCCCGGGCTTTGTCAAATCCACCACGAATAATGGTGACTTGGTTCTTGGCATCCATACCCGGCAAGCCCCCGGTCTGGCTCAGTGCCCCCAGCACGTCGTTTTCGTAGGCGGGCAGCTTGATCGAATACGTCTCGCCGCGTTTGCTCCGCCCCAGCGTCAATTCGCCTTGCCGTTCGCTACCCATCACCCGGGGGCCAGTCACCGTGTCCTCACGAATCACCAGCACGTTGTAGGTTCGCGGTCGCATCAGACTGACCAACACACGCTCTTCCCCCGCCGGCAGCAGCCGCCGCTCGACCGTATAAGCTTCCAGAATCCGCCGATGGGCCTGGGTCAGTGTGAGGCCTTCCATATTCAGAGGCGAAATCAGGGGCAGGGCAATGGTGCCATCCTCACGAATGGGTATTGGAAAACCAATTGCAGGGGGGAGATCACCTATTTCAGGGTAGTGGACAGGGGGTGCTGAGGTGGGTTGCCCGAGAATGCGTTCAATATAGACGCCTAAGACGTCGCCGGGGCCGAGCAGGTAGGCCTGGGGAGGATCCTGCCGTAATAACATGAAATTCAACGGACGTTGCGTGCTCCGCGGTGCATCCGCGATATCGGTCACGTTCAGGGCACGCGCCGGGATCGTGTTGCGTAAACCGGTACAACCCGTCAAACAGATCGCACCGAGCGTAACGACGACGATTAAGCCATTACAGGTAGTTGGAGGACGCATAATTCAACTCCGCAGACGGCAAAGGCAGCCGGAATGCCGGGAATAACTGGCAGATCCGTTCGATCATGCAGGAATGTCATCGGCGCGAAGCCCCGGCACATTCCGGTTTTTCCCTACATCCCCGAAATCTTGACGCAACCCGCACAGGTGAACGCTTTTGGGGGAGTTGTGTTTTAGCTCATTCGCACGGGCACTCCCGGGTTAGGTGGGGGCGGATTCGAGCTGCCAAGAAACGAAAAAACCCTGGAAAAACCAGGGTTTTCGGGAAAAATTCCGGGGGGTCTGCCGAGAAACGGTTCAGACCATCTCTTTCAAAGATTTCAAGGGGCGCACCTTGACAACCTTGCGAGCCGGTTTGGGAGCGGCCCAGACCATTTCCCCCGTGGCGGGGTTTCTTACCTGCTTCTTCTTGGTGGCCGGCTTGTTCTGCACAACGACCTTCAGCAAACCGGGCAAAGTGAATTGGCCAGCTTTCTTGACGGCCTTGGACATCTCCTCGGTCAACGCGTCCATCACCGCCCCGATCTCTTTCTTGTTCAAACCGGTGGCCTCGGCCATGTTCGCGTACAACTCGACCTTGGTCGGCGGTTTCACAACTGCTTTCTTTTTCGCCATTTTCTGCAGCCCTCCATGCAATCGTCAGTAGGGTAAATTGGGAATCGCTCCGCCTCGCGGATCGCGATGATTAGATACTTTGCCAGCGGATTTGCAAGCCGGAGGGCTGCAAAAAAGCGTGAAAAAATCGAAAAAACATCAATTTCCCGCGTCCGTACCCTGGAGTCGGTCCGCAAACGCCTTTCGTAGACTCTCCAAAGCTCGCGAACCGGACGAACCGTCCACCACAACGTTCACTCGCACTTCGCTGGTGCTGACCATATCCACGTTGATTCCCGCCTTGGCCAACGCCCGGAACGTCCGCACGGCCACACGGGTGTTGCTCCGCAAACCGACCCCCGACACCGAGAGCTTGGCGATATCCGACCAGCTGCTAACCCCCCTGCAGGAGAATTCTTGGGACAGACGTTCGGCAATTTCCGCGGCCGCCGCCACGTGCTCCCTCGGTACGGTAAAGCTCAGACTGGCATCCTCGGCGTGGCTGTCATGGCCCTGTACAATCATGTCCACCACAATGCCCCCCGCCGCAATTTCATGAAACACTCGGGTGGCTACGCCGGGGATGTCGGGCAAGCCGCTGATCGTCACCCGGCCTTGAGTGGTGTCCAGGGTGATATCGTCCAGCACCAGCTCTTCCATACCGATCTCTTGCAGTTGTTCGGCCACATCCGCGGCATCGGCCACCACGGCTCCCGGTGGCGGACCGGTGAGCCGCCGGGGCAGATCCTGCTCCAGCTCGAAGGCCCGATGGGCAGCCCGTAAGGCGGGAATCGCCGCGTCCTGATCCACCAGCACCGAGACTTTGATTTCGCTGGTAGAGATCATCTGGATGTTAATATCGTGAGCGGCCAGGATGGCGAACATCTTTTCCGCCACCCCCGTTTGCTCCGCCATGCCCAAGCCAACCACCGACACCTTGCATACGTGCTCGTCGTACGTGACTCGACCCGCTCCCAAACTCGCCAATGCCTCCTCGATCGCCGCCAGCGCCGTCTCCAGTTCGTTGCAAGGAACCGTGAACGACAGGTCCGCATGCCCCTGTTCACTGATGTTCTGCACGATCATGTCCACCGTCACTTGGCGGGCGGCCACCGCGGAAAAGACCTGCAAACTCATGCCCGGTTCGTCCGGAATACCCAAAACCGAGATCCGCGCTTCGTCTTTGGTCAAGGCGGCACCACAAACGGGTCGCTCGGAAGGGCAGGGTTGCGACGTGATCCACGAACCCGGGGCATCGCTGGTCGCACTGCGGACGTGGATCGGTACCCCGTACTTCTTGGCAAACTCGATCGAACGGTTGTGCATCACACTGGCACCCAAACTGGCCAACTCCAACATCTCGTCATAACTGATCTGTTCCAGCATGCTGGCTTCCGGCAGCAGGCGGGGATCCGTGGTGTACACGCCGTCGACATCCGTGAAAATCTCGCAGCTCTGAGCTCGAATCACGGCGGCCAAGGCCACTGCCGTGGTGTCACTGCCGCCGCGACCCAGGGTGGTGATGTTCATGTTCTCGTCGATGCCCTGGAAACCCGCCGCAATGACGATGTTGCCCTGGTCCAGCAAATGCTGCAAGCGGTCCGTCGAAATCGACAGGATGCGGGCCTTGGTGTGACTGGCGTCCGTGCGGATACCGATCTGAGCCCCCGTCAAACTGACCGCCTGGTAGCCGAGCGAGTGAATCGCCATGGCCATCAAAGCCACACTGACCTGCTCGCCCGTCGACAGCAGCATGTCCATTTCCCGAGCGGACGGGCGGTCGGTGATCTGACTGGCCAAATCGACCAGTTGATCGGTCTGCTTGCCCATGGCGCTGACCACCATCACCACTTGGTTGCCCTGCTGCTGGGCACGGATGGCTTTGCGGGCTGCAGCCAGAATCATTTCGGGGTTGGCGACGCTGGTACCACCAAATTTTTGTACGATCAGAGACATGTTTCCGTGAATTCTCCCGTAGTGATAAGGGTTGATGTCCCGTCGAGCGATTCGAACGGGTGTTACGAATCAAGAAAAAACCGCATCAGTTTCCAGCCTTCCTGAAAACACCATTCCGTGCGGCTGGCGCTGGATTCATCGTAGCGGGTCTCCGCGTCGGGCGGGATCCCCTGGCCAGCCATCACGAACGGCACCGGTTCGCGGCTGTGCGTCTTGGTACGCAGGGGCGTGGGATGATCCGGACTGACCAGAATCCGATAATCGCCGCGGTCGCGGAGGGCTTGCCATAGCGGACCCACCACGTGGTGATCGATCTGCTCCAGCGATTCGATCTTGGCAGCCAAGTCGCCTTCGTGAGCGGCTTCATCGGGCGCTTCGATATGGACGCAAATCAGATCGGTGGAGTCCAAGGCCTGTACGGCATAACGCCCCTTGGCCGCGTAGTCCGTGTCCGTGTAGCCGGTGGCACCCGGGACCTCGATCCGCTGCCACCCCAGCAGCGCAGCCAGACCGCGGAGCAGATCGACGGCAGTGATCATCGCGCCCCGCAGCCCGTAACGATGTTGGAACGTTTCCAGCCGGGGCGATCCGCCCAGCCCCCAGAGCCATAGATGGGTAGCAGGCAATTGCCCCGCCGCACGACGCGCCGCATTGACCGGGTGCCCCGCGAACACACTGCCGCTGCGGCCCATTAAATCGTGTAACAACTGGCATCCGGAACCCCGCGGATAATCGTCGACCACCGAACCGTCCGTTAAATCGTGGGGCGGCGTGGTCTGCGTGTCGGGACCGAACGGAGCAGGTTGCCGATGACCCCGATAGATCACCAAATTGCGGTAACTTACCCCCGGGCGGAATTCCAGCGGCAAGTCCCCCACCAATTCCAACGCCGCGGCCCGCATCAAAGCGGCCGCCTCCCCGCTGGAGATGTGGCCCGCCGTAAAGTCGCGCATCACCTGATTCTCGATCGTTACCAGGTTGCAACGAATCGCCCAATCCTGCGGGCCCAGTTCGATCCCCTGAGCAGCCGCTTCCAAAGGCGCTCGGCCCGTGTAATGGGACGCCGGGTCGTAACCCAGCAAGCTCAACGTGGCTACATCGGAACCCGGCGGCAAATGCGAGGGGACGTTTCGCGATAAACCGACGCGGCCCTGAACGGCAATCGCATCCATCGCCGGGGTCCGCGCGGCCGCCAGCGGCGTCCGCCCGCCCAAAGCCTCCTGCGGCTCGTCCGCACATCCGTCGGGAATAATCAAAGCATATTTCATACCAAGCCTGTAACTGCAGAAGACACGAGCTTCCAAACCGGCACGCGTCCCGTGGCACCGGCACCACCAACACGCGATCGGGCCGTACAGTTTGAACGATCGGTGGCTCAGCGTCTAGCCGGAGGAGCCAGAACGGCCCGCTCCCCGCCCCTTGGGATCGCCCCGCGGCTGCTCTATACTGTCCGCATGCGAATTACTACTTGGAACGTGAACGGCTTGCGTGCAGCCCTCAAGAAGGGGTTTGGCGAATGTGTGGCCCAGTTGGCTCCCGATGTCCTGCTGCTGCAGGAAGTGCGAAGCCGGCCGGAACAACTGCCACCACGATGGCAGGAACCGGTGGGCTGGCATGTCCACTGGCATCCGGCTGAGAAAAACGGTTATGCCGGTACCGCGATTTGGTCACGACGGCCGTTGGAGATTCTGGGTACCGGACTGGAGGACGAACCGGACCCCGACGGACGGGTCCTCCGCGCTCGCGTCGGAACACTGGTACTGGTCTGTGTGTACCTTCCCAGCGGCTCTGCCAGCCCGGAACGGCAGGAAATCAAAGAAGCGTGGATGGACCGCTTTCTGCCTTGGGCAAACCAGTTGGCCGAATCCAAGCAGCCGGTGTTAATGGGGGGCGACTTCAATATCGCGCGCACGCCCCACGATATCTATTACGCGAAGAGCAACGCCAACAAATCCGGGTTCCTGCCTCACGAGCGAGCTTGGTTCGAACAACTGCTGAACCAAGGCTGGACGGACTTTGTGCGAGTCCACTTCGGAGAGGTGGATGGCCCCTATACCTGGTGGTCGAATCGCGGAGCGGCCCGAGAGAAGGATCGTGGCTGGCGGATCGATTACCTGCTCGGCAATCAGGCGGCGCAACGCCTCTGGAGCGACGCCGATGTCTATCGCCCCGGCGGCCTGACGGTCTCGGATCACGCCCCCGTCACGGTGAACCTCCGCCTTCCCTGAAAGAATCCCACGTGATCACCCTCCGCGTTCGCATCGAAACCCTCGCCCGCAGTGACGCGGGGCTGGGAATCAAGGTGGAGCGGTATTCATGTTTCGCCAGCGAATCCGTTGGAAGGGGTTTCCTCACTCGAACGCGGGATTTTCCGTTCTGGTCGGGCGTGAGGGTGCGCAAGTATAGCAAGGGTTGATTGGGGTAAGAAGAGCTTTTTTCCCGATCTTCCGAGCATTCGCTGCTGTTTTTTCCGTATTTTGCTCGCCGAAGCCCCCGCGGAATTTGACTGGTACGAACGTGGATATACATTAGCCTTGCAGGATGAAATGGGCATCTTTAGGGGTGTCGACTTTGTCCGCTAAGTTGGCCTGAGAATTGTGCTCCTCGCATGACGCACTCTAGGAGCTCCCGCTACGGAGGCCTCGCGTCGCGAGAGTCAAAAGGCCTTGTTTGGACCTTTTTGTTTGCGCAGCGGGCGTGGGATCTGCTCCGCTGGCCTCAACTTGGAGCTTTGTCATGAAGAATTTTGCTTTGAAGGTCGGTCGTTTTCTGAAGTCGGAGGATGGGCCCACCGCGGTCGAATACGCGGTGATGCTGGCCCTGATCATCGTCGTCTGTCTGGTCGCGATTCAAACCGTTGGCCAGCGTGCGAACGAGATGTTCGAGGATGTGGGTGACGCGTTGACCGATTAACGGAATCGTCGCCACGTCGTGCCGAGAGCTGCTGACGAGAACCGGCTGCCGCGAAGCGTGAGGCCCTGTCGCCTGCCCGCTTCGCGTAGCCGGTTGTTTCATTTGCTTTCAGTCCCCCGCTTCCAGGGGTATTTTTTTGGTTCGGAACGCCCTGCCGCGGAAGGCGATATCCGTCATTTTCCGGGCACCAGCAGCCAGACCAACAGGGCTTTCTGCAAATGCAGGCGATTGTTGGCCTGCTGGAAGACGCAGCTGTGCGGCCCGTCCATCACGCTGTCGGTGACTTCTTCGCCCCGGCGGGC
>SLMF01000192.1 GCA_007133715.1 Planctomycetaceae bacterium | reverse complement strand
TGGACTTCACGTTCCTGGGCGGCACGATCGACGATGCGGCGGGAGAGGCGTTTGACAAGGTGGCCAGCATGTTGGGATTACCGTATCCGGGCGGCCCGGCGATCTCGCGGGTTGCGGAGCAGGGTGATCCGCGGGCTTATCGTTTCCCCCGGTCGTTTTTGCGGGACGAGCAGCGTCTGGAGTTCAGTTTCAGCGGTTTGAAGACGGCGGTGCGGTATGCGATCGCCGGTCCGGGGCGTCAGGATTTTCGCAAGCTCCGCTTGCCGGACCAGCAGGTGGCCGATCTGGCGGCCAGTTTTCAGGAGGCGGTGGTGGACTGTCTGGTCAGCAAGTCGTTACTGGCCTGTCGGCAAACGGGTTTGGAGCGGTTATGTCTGGGGGGCGGTGTGGCGGCCAACCGCCGCTTGCGGGAGCGATTGCAGGAGGCGGCCCAGCAACAGGGTCTGGAGCTGATCGTCGCCCCGCTGTCGCTGTGCACGGACAATGCGGTGATGGGCGCGATTGCTTTCGAGCGGTTGCGAGCCGGTATGACCGAATCGCTGGACTTGGACGTGTATCCCGGCGTGATGCGAGCTTGACAGCCCGCCGCGCGCATCCGTAACGGGGCCTGGGGGACGGCGGGGATGGAAGCAAAGCGGATTTGCGGTTGGCTGCAGAGTTTGCTGATGGGTTTGCGACGCGGGTTGTATGCCGTGCTGGGCCTGACCGCCTTCTATCTGATCTGCGCGCTGATCGGGTTGATCCCGATCAACAACGATTTCGAACCGGCGGCGGAGGGGATCGAGATCTTCATCATTTCCAATCCGGTGCATGCCGATCTGGTGCTACCGCTGGATACGGGCGGGATCGACTGGCGTGCTCTTTTTCCGGGGGAGCATTTTGCTCAAGACACTTCGTTTGCCACGCACGTCGCGATCGGCTGGGGGGACCGCGGCTTCTTTCTGGAGACGCCCCGCTGGTCCGATCTGCGTTTTTCCACGGTGGTCCGGGCCCTGTTTTGGCCGTCGCCCAGTTGCCTGCACGTGTCGATGATCGATGCTCGCTGGTTGAGTCAAGCCCGCTCGGTACGGATTTCCGAGTCGCAGTATGCGGTGCTGGCGGATTATATTCGTTCGAGTTTTGCGCGGGATGCCGCCGGGAACAAGCGTGCGGTTCCCGGGGCTGCCTACGCGGGTCACGACGCGTTCTTTGAAGCCCGCGGCGCCTATCATGTGTTCAACACCTGCAACTGCTGGGTGGCTCGCGGGATGGGTCGTGCCGGCTTGCGAGCCCCCTGGTTCGCACCTTTCCCGAAGACCGTCTGGCTGTACCTGCCCCGCTGACAGGCGGCCCTTCGATCGCCGCAGCCCTGCGAGTTTGGCGGAGATGGCGGCCGGCATGCTCCGAATTCCGACGGCCCGGTGCGAGCCCCCGCCGCGAGCGGCCTTCGCTGCGGCGATTTCAAGCGGTTTCGCCTTCCGCGGCCGTTTTGCTCCGATGGGCGCGAAACACCTCCCAAGCCGCGGGAAAGGGCGAGAGGGCGCGTGCGAAAATCCCCTGGGTGTAAGCGATCGTCATCCCGTAGTTGGTGATCGGCACCCCCGCTTGACGGCAACGGTAGATCCGCGACAGCATCTCGCGACGGTTCTGCACGCAGGCGCCGCAATGCACCACCAAGTCGATCCCGTCCAGATCGCCGGGAAAGTCGTGTCCCTGCAGGTGCTCGAACACCAGCGGGCCGCCGACATACTGCCGCAGCCAGCGGGGGATCTTCGCCCGGCCGATATCGTCGCCGATCGGATGGTGTGTGCAGGCTTCGCAGATCAGCACCCGCGCGCCCGAGTGGAGCCGATCGATGGCCAAGGCGCCGCGCACGAATTCGACCAGATCGCCTTTGTAGCGGGCGAACAGGATGGAGAACGAAGTCATCTTGATTGACGGCGGGGTGTCCGCGGCAACCTTCAAAAAAGCCTGCGAATCGGTGACCACCAGGGCGGGCGGCTGGTTCAAGCGTGCCAGAGCCGACCGCAGCTCCCGCTCCTTGACCACCAGACAGCCCGCGTCGTGATCCAGCAGATCGCGGATCGTTTGGACCTGCGGCAGGATCAAACGGCCTTTGGGCGCCTCCATATCCAGCGGCACGACCAGCACGGCCAGCTCGCCGGGCGGCACCAGGTCGCCGGCGATCGAGGTCGAGGCGAACCATTCGGGCGGGATCACCTCCAGCAGTTTTTCCCGCAGTTCCTCCAAGCCCTGTCCGCTGGTCGCCGTGGTTTCGACCAGCGGAATCCCGGCTTGGCACAATTCCTGCCGCAGGGCCACCGTGGAACGCCCGCGGTCCGCTTGATTGGCCACCACGATCACCGGCCGCTCCTGAACCTGCAACTCCGCCAGCAGTTCCCGTTCAAACGGCTCCCATTGGCCGGCCGCACAGACCAGCAAGGCCACGTCCGTCCGTTCGATCACCGCGCGGGTGCGAGCCACCCGCTGCTCGCCCAACGAACCCTGGTCATCGATCCCAGCCGTATCGATGAACAGCACCGGCCCGATCGGCAGCAACTCCATCGGCTTCTCCACCGGATCGGTTGTGGTGCCGGGCACATCCGAGACGATCGCCACCTGTTGCCGGGTCAGCGCGTTCAACAAGGAACTTTTGCCGGAATTCCGGCGCCCGAACAGTGCCAGATGAAGGCGATTTCCTCGCGGAGTGCGTTGCATCGTGCTCCTTTCCAAAAGCCAAAAAATTTGCGAAACAACGGCCCTGCTCGGCGCGGGTCTCTGACCCCGCCACTGTTCGGCGCGGGTCTCTGACCCCGCCACTGTTCGGCGCGGGTCTCTGACCCCGCCACTGTTCGGCGCGGGTCTCTGACCCCGCCAC
>SLMF01000519.1 GCA_007133715.1 Planctomycetaceae bacterium | reverse complement strand
TGGAAAGCCGAAACGGAGCCGCGAATATGCGGAGCCGCTCCGGGAAATCGGGGGGACGCTGGCACCGGGAGCATTCGTGCTGGCTTGGAAAACCTGCCTCGACCCCACGACCGAGTGTACCACACGTGCCTTTCGCTTTCAACTATGTGTTCTGGAGAACAGTGGGCAGGCCTCTTCAGCTGGCGAAGGACAACGCGTCTCTGTTCGGGTCGCTAACAGCTCGATTCAAGTGGTCACGCTCTGCCGCGTCCAGGGGGTGGCTCACCAGTTCCCGGCTCGAAAAACGGACTTCGTAGACGTCGGGGAGCAACGGAAACCGAGGGTCGGCTTGCAGCCCCAGATCGTGTTCGCAGGCCACGGCCGGTTGATCGCATACGGACGGATACATCCGAACACCACCAAGCTGCTCGAATCCGAGTGCGCGGCGATAGAAACGGGCATGGCGGGGATGCACCGCAATCAACAACCGTTCCCGGCCGGCAAACCGGCACGCCTGAAAAAGCAGGCCCACCAGACGCACGAAGACCCGCAAGCCCTGCTCTATCGAGTAGGCATCCTGCCGAGCCGCCAGGCAGGTCACCTCGGCCAGGCGGTGCCCGGCACGCCGAAGAAATGCCACCTCTGAAGGGTAGATCGCTTCCAGGGGCAGGCCTCTTTCGCCGTCGGGAACCGAGGTCATGGTGCAAACCACGCGTTGAAAGTGTTTGGCGACATAGATGTTCGTGCCCTCGCTCAGATGCCAGGGCGTCACCCGCATCCCGCTGGCAGCAGGTCGCATCAACCGCTCGGCGGTGTACACATCGTGGACTAAGCGGAGCGCCTGTTCCCGTTCGTTCCGCGAATCGGCGATCTTATAGATGAGTTCTGCGGAGGGAGTGCCCCGGCTCAACCTGTCCACCCGCAGCGGGGCGGGGCAACCTGTCCGGTTGGTGTTCCCGACTGCAGAGCTCGCATCGCACCCTTCACGCATGTTCTCGCCGCAATCCGTTGCAAGTTCGTGACCTGCCCCGCGCACGTCCGCGGGGACTGCCCCTATAGCAAATCGGCTGCGGCGGGGGAAGGCGAATCGTCTCGCCAGAGCCTGCCGTTTTTCTCCTGGGTCCCGGTTTGCATCCGGCAGAAGACAACGGTACGATTCGGAAATCTTCTCACTTCGCTCACTTCAACCGCGAGTTCGGCATGCAGACCTGGACTTATGAGCAGGCGTTTTCGCGTAATCGGGGATTGATCGCCCCCGACGAGCAGGACAGGTTACGAGCGTCTTGTGTGGCGATCCCCGGGATGGGAGGCGTGGGGGGCATCCATTTGATCACCTTGGCTCGGCTGGGAATCGGAGCATTTCGGATTATTGACCCCGACACCTTTGATGTGGTGAACTTCAATCGTCAATTGGGTGCGGAAATCGGCACACTCGGCCGCTCCAAGTCGGCGGTGATGGCGGAGAAGGCATGGGAAGTCAATCCGGAATTGAAGCTGGATGTCTTTGAAGAAGCGGTCGACGCCTCGAACGTCGACACGTTCCTGGAAGGGGCGGACGTATTGGTTGACGGGATCGATTTCTTTGCCTTCGAGGCCCGCCGACTTCTCTTCCGCCAAGCGCAGGAGCGGGGGATCTGGGCGGTGACCGCCGGGCCGATCGGTTTCAGTACGGCTTGGTTGGCTTTCGATCCCGCGGGCATGACCTTCGACGCCTATTTCGATCTGCGCGACGGTATGGACCCGCTGGATCAATTCGTCGCCTTCCTGGTGGGCCTGACCCCTCAGGCAACCCATCGTGGTTACTTTGATTTGTCGCAAGTCGATGCCCGTCAGGCGCGGGGGCCCTCCGTCGGCTTGGCCTGCCAATTGGCCAGTGGCGTCGTCGGGGCCGAGGTGCTGAAGATCCTCTTGAAACGCGGGCCGCTCCGACCGGCTCCCCATTTTTTTCAGTTCGATGCCTATCGGGGGATCTTGCGCCACGGTCGGCTGCGTGCGGGAAATCGGGGCCTGGGGCAACGGCTGAAACGGGCCCTCCTCCGCCGACACATGGTCCAGCTCGGTTTCGCCCCCGAAAAAAAGCCCCGCGATCCGGAAGAACACGGACCCTGATCGGCGAGGCCGTGACCGCGATCTGCGCCCCGTTACGATGGGACGGGACCTTCCAAGCGATAGGCCAAGAAGTTGCGAATCTCCTCGGACAGGGGGCTGGGGCTTAGTTGGCGAGCAGAGAAACGGGGCTCGAAGACGCGGTGATAGGCCCGGGGAGCCTGGTGAACCAGGCCGTGGAGATCCAGAGCCAACGCAGCAGCCGGGTGGTTGCGGACCGCCCCGCACGGCCGCACTTCGGCAAATACCCCAAACCCCAGAAATCTCGTGTAGAAATCTGCATGATGTGGATGCACCAAAGCGACCAGCTCGTCCATCCCCCGTATTGCGGCACATTGAATTGTGAAGGCCATCAGCCGCAGCAGGACTCGCAACGGCACCGGAGGCTCCGTCGTGTTGGCCAAACAGGATGCTTCAACCAAGCGGAGACCGCGGGCACGCTTTCGGTTGACCTCCCGAGCATAGCTCCTGTCGATCGGCAAGCCCAATTCGGGATTGTCGTAGATCAGCGTGGTCGTACCGAGCACGCGCCCTCCACGGATCGCGACCAATACCTCCGTCTTCGGGTGCAGATGAAACGGAGTGACTCGCAAACCACTAATATTGGAGCGGATGAGTCCACTTCGCCGATAGGCGGTATATACTAGTTGTAACGATGCTTCCACCAGTTCGATTTGGTTGGCGATTCGGTAGGTCACTTTTTGAGCAGGTATCGACGTGACGCCACGGATGGTTGGGCGTGATTGCTGTCTGAGAATGGGGGAAATCATGA
>SLMF01000662.1 GCA_007133715.1 Planctomycetaceae bacterium | reverse complement strand
GCCGTGCAGGAGGAACGCGGCTAGAAGCCGCGTCTACCGGCGTCTGAGGCCGGTGCAGGAGGAACGCGGCTAGAAGCCGCGTCTACCGGCGTCTGAGGCCGCTGGCGTCACCGGGCGCTGCGGGGCTGGACGCGGTACCCGGGGAGCTTTCGGGCGGGAATCGCCCTCGGCATCCGGTCGGGAAGATCGGGCGAGGTGTCGCGTTCGCAGGCGGATTCCCGCCAAGATTTTCGCCTTGTTGTAACGGGCAGCTCGGCTTATACTTTGCACTGCCCGTGGTATCGGCGTGTGCAAGCAGCGGGCAAAGCGGTCATTTTGAGCAGGGAGGCTTGGGATGGAGAAGCGATTTTCGGGCAAGATCGGTCTGATCCTGCTGATGGCCGCGATGCTTTCGTGGCGTGTGCCCGTGTGTGGCGGTTCGGAGGGCAGCGGCTGGCGTCCGACCACAGCCCGCGAAACCGCGGTGCGGGGAACCCGGAGCGACGGGCTGAACCTGGATTCCGAAATCACGCTGGTCAGTCGGGGCGAGGAGACGCTGCCGGACGAGGACGGTCAGGTCTGGCGCGAGTATGACATCAGCCCCTACACGTCGCAGGTCACGACCACGGAGCGCCCGGAGCAAGCGATTATCGATTGGATCCTGCGCGAAACGGGTACGGATGTCTGGTTCTCCGAGCCCTTGGGGTTGTTGAGTGCCGGTCAGAACACGCTGCGCGTCTATCACACGCCCGAGATGCAGCGGTTGGTGCTGGACATTGTCGAACGGTTTGTTCACAGCCGTGCGGAGGAGCACGCGTTCAGTCTGCGGATGGTGACGGTGGGCAGTCCCAACTGGCGGACCAGCGCCCTTTCTTTGCTGCAGCCCGTGGACGTACGGGCTCCGGGGGTGGATGCCTGGCTGCTCTCGAAAGAGAATTCCGCCGTTCTGCTGGGACAATTGCGGCGGCGAACGGATTTCCGCGAGCACAATTCGCCGCAGGTGACGGTACATAACGGTCAATCGCACACGATCTCGTTTTTGACGCCCCAAAACTATGTCCGCTCGGTGCGGATGCGTCAGGACGTATGGCCGGGTCACGAATTGGAGATGGGCCAATTACACGACGGCTATTCGCTGCAATTCAGCCCGTTGATCTCGCGGGACGGAAAGACGATCGACGCGGTCATCAAGTGCCATATTGATCAGGTCGAGAAGTTGTTGCCGGTGTCGATCGACGTCCCCTCGCTGGCCGGCGGCATGCAACGGGTGCAGATCCAGGTCCCGCAGGTGGTCTCGTGGCGGTTGCACGAGCGATTCCGCTGGCCGACGGATCAGGTCTTGGTATTGGGCTGCGGGGTGGTAGCCAGTCCGACGGGAGAGAAGCTGGGCCCGCTGGGATTGTCGTTGCCCGCGTTAGGCGGCCTGCCGCTGCCCGTCTCCAGCCGAGCGGACGCATTGTTGTTCATCCAGAGCAAAGGAGCATCTCGCAGGCAGTTGCTGGAAGCGCAACGTCAGGATACCCCAAACCGCAACCAACACCACGGCCGGTACTAAAGTACTCGTTTTTGGTGGCCGCGAGTCTGCGGAATCCGGTTGTGTGTCCCATCCCCCCGAATCTCTTTGCCAGCCGCACGCCCTTTGATTCTTTTCAATGTCCTGGTTAAAAGGGTATACCGCGCGCGCTTTGTAGAGCGGGATTCATTCCGCTCCTGCACAACGGATTGAAATCCATTCTAAGGCACATTTACCCTAAAATTAGGTGTGTTGCAGACGTGCATGTCGCGAGGATGCCGGAACCTTCTTGTAGAATCCGGCTGCGTGACGCGCCATCAAAATGATGTCGGCTTGTGATCATCCTGATAACGACCCGAGGGGGGCTTTGGTCGGGGTGAAGACGTCTTTTGCGGTAGCAAACCGTGGATTCGGCTGGTTTCCGCTTGGCTTTGCCCGGTTTTTCCCAGTTCGGCACGGGGTTTGTTTCTGAGATGGGGTGGCTCGCGGGGCGAGCCGGGGCCGGACGCGCCGCCCATCGCTGTCTTTGTTGACCCCTGTTTCAGGAGACCTGTGCCATGTCACGCATTTTCCGTTGTTTCGTACCGCCCGTGGCCTTGCTTATCGTGTTCCCGCTGGTCAGCCGGGCCCAGGAGTCGTGGTCGAGCGTCGATGTGGGCCGGCGGCATGCTCGTGCGGACGCGGGTTACGACGCGCCGCGGGGTATTGCCCGGACCGAGACGAAGGTGGGCCGCGTGAATCTGGGACGGGGGCTGGCCGTCGGTTACGGTCCGAATGGCATTTCGCTGTCGCACAGCATCGGCGTGAACCACCGTGGGGTCGGCACGGCTCACAATTTTCAGATGAGCGTGGGGCCGCATGGCACGCATATCGGACACGGGGGCGTGGTGACGTCGGGCGGCAATTCGCGGGTGATCACCGGCGGCGAGAGCTGGACGGGGCGGGGCGGGGCCGGTGGCGGGAACTTTGCCACCGGCCACGGGCGCCGGAGTGACGCCTGGTCCCGCTCGTCAACTCGCTCGCACGCTGCTCAGTTGCTGCACCATTTTTCTGGGAGGTAATTCGATGAACGTTCGACGTCTAGGTCTGGTGATTCCGCTGGTTGCGGTTGCCGGTGGGTGGGCGTTGCAGGCGGCCCGTTCGGTGGCCGATCCGCCGCGGGTTTCCGGTGCGTCCCCCGCGGTTGCGCTGCCGCTTGCTGAGGACGCTGGGGATACTGGGGACGGTGGCGTCTGTCCGTTGTGTTTCCCGCCGTTGACCGACCCCCGGGATTTACGGCGGGCGATCGACGCTCGGGTGGATGCGTTCCTGGCACGTCATGCGGCGCTGCAGGAGACGGGGTCGGGAGACCCTCGCCGAACAAGAG
>SLMF01000572.1 GCA_007133715.1 Planctomycetaceae bacterium | reverse complement strand
GGATTGACGGGATCCCGCCGGCCATCGCCGTCACCCGCAAAAGCACCACGCGTTCGAACCGCGCCACGATCGGCTCGACCACCGATACCTATGATTTCCTCCGCCTGCTGTACGCCAAGATCGGTACGGTGGTCTGCCGCGATTGCGGTCAACCGGTCCGCAAGGACACGCCTCAGAGCGCGGCCGAGCGGTTGTCCCAACTGGAAACCGGCACGCGATTCTTGGTGGCCTTCCCCCGAGCACTGTCCCCGGAAGACGACCCGCAGGCGGTGGCCGCGGCGCTGCGCGAGGACGGTTTCGTCCGGGTCATTGCAGGCGGAAGAACCCTGACTCTGGCTGATCAGCCGCAGATCTGGTCGCGGGACATGAGCGAACTGCTGGTGGTCACGGATCGCTTGACCGCAGGCCGGGCGTCCCCTAGCCGGTTGCGAGATTCTTTGGAAACCGCGTTCTCCCAAGGTGGTGGGATCTGCTGTGCCCTGGTCTCCGGCAACGGGCAAACGGCCGCGATGTTGGTCGACGACCGCCCCTGGCAGCGCTGGGCCTTCAGCCGCACGCTGGCCTGCTCCGGCTGCGGGCGCGTCTATCCGGAACCCGAGCCGCGATTGTACGATTTCAACAGTCCCCTGGGTGCCTGTCCCACCTGCGAAGGCTTTGGGGATCGCATCGAGATCGATCGGAACCGGATCGTTCCCCAGCCGGAAAAGACCCTTCGCGAGGGGGCGATTGCACCGTGGAACTCGCCAGCCTACGCCCATGAACTGCAAGAGCTGCTGGCCTTGGCCGACGATTACGACTTGCCCGTCGATGTGCCCTTCCACCAACTGACACCGGAACACTGGCAGCTGATCTACCAGGGTGTGCCGGAACGCCAGTTCGGCGGGCTACGTGGCTTCTTCGCATGGCTCGAACGGCGGAAGTACAAGATGCCGATCCGCGTGTTCCTTAGCCGCTGGCGCAGCTATCGGCCTTGCCCCCAGTGCGGTGGTAGACGCTTGCGCGAGGAGGCCCTGGCAACCCTTGTCGGGGGCTGCCACATCGCGGAAATCAGCGCGCTGCGGATCAAACGTGCCTACCGGTTGTTTGCCGATCTGGAGCTGGACGCTTGGCAGCTGGCCGTCGGCCGCACGTTGCTGGAACAGGTTCAGTCGCGTCTGCGCTACCTGTGCGACGTCGGCTTAGGATACCTGACCTTGGACCGCCCGCTCCGCACACTCAGTGGGGGGGAAGCGCAGCGGGTCGCGATGACCGCGGCCCTGGGCTCCAGTCTGGTGAACATGCTGTACGTGTTGGACGAGCCGTCCGTCGGTCTGCATCCCCGCGATGTCGATCGGTTGGCCGAGGCGATTCTGGCACTCCGCGACCGCGGCAATACGGTGGTGGTCACGGAACACGAACTGGCGTTGCTGCGGCGGGCGGATCAGGTGATCGAGATCGGTCCCGGGGCGGGAGAACAGGGCGGTCAGGTCGTCTTCCAAGGCTCGCCGCAAGCCGCTTGCGAGCCGGGTGCCAGTCTGACCGGCGAGTTTGTCCAGGGCCGTCGCGGGGCGGCGTTGCCCAAACAACGCCGCGCACCCCAACACGGCAAGATCCGTCTCTCCGGTGCACGTGGCAATAATCTGAAGAACCTGACCGTCGAATTCCCCTTGGGACTGCTGTGTCTGGTCACCGGTGTCAGCGGAGCAGGCAAGAGCACGCTGGTCCAGGACACCCTGTACGGTGCCTTGTGTCGCCGCAAGCGGAAGGATGCGCCCCAGCCCTATCCCTATGACGAAATCGTGGGAGACGGCCAGATCGACGATGTCGTGCTGGTCGATCAGAGTCCGATCGGCCGCTCGCCTCGATCCAACCCGGTAACCTATCTCAAAGCCTTCGATCCGATCCGGGCCGTGTTCGCCGATACGGTCGAAGCTCGCACCCACAACTACTCGGCCAGCTACTTCAGCTTCAACGTACGGGGAGGGCGCTGCGAAGCCTGCAACGGGGAAGGACACGTGGAAATCGACATGCAGTTCCTCCCGGACGTGTTTATGAAGTGCAGCCAGTGTGCGGGAACCCGCTATCGCCAGGAGATTCTCGAAGTCACCTACCGCGGGCGGAACATCGCCGAAGTGCTGGACATGACCGTACGCGAAGCCTTCGGCTTCTTTCGCGGCCAGACCAAGGTGCAGGTGAAACTGAAGCGGCTAATCGATGTCGGCTTGGACTACCTGCGGCTGGGTCAGCCGGCCAATACACTTTCGGCGGGCGAGTCACAACGATTGAAACTGGCCGCTCATCTCGCGGCCGGCGGCCGCAACCGCACCTTGTTTCTGCTGGATGAACCGACCACCGGTCTCCATTTCGCCGACATTATCCGTCTGTTAGACTGCTTCGAATCCCTTCTGGCGGTGGGGCATTCGTTGATTGTGATCGAGCACAATCTGCAATTGATACGAGCGGCCGATTATCTGCTCGACCTGGGACCCGGGGCCGCTGAGCAGGGCGGTCAATTGGTCGCCCAAGGCACTCCGGAAGAGGTGGTTCAAAACCCTCATTCCGTGACCGGCCACTACCTCCGAGATGCCCTCCGTTAAGCGTGTCAGAAAAGGTGTCAGGACTCTTTTCCTGTTGCGGGCTCGCGGTAGAATGGCTAAATGCCCAGACCAAAGCGCGCTGATGAAGCAGGTGGGATCTACCATGCCCTGAATCGCGGGAACGCTCGGTGCGAGATCTTTTGCAAAGCGGAAGACTATGAAGCGTTCGAGCGGATTCTCGCGGAGGGGATGCAGCGTTACCCGTGCGTTATTCTGAGCTATCAGCTTATGCCTAATCACTGGCACTTTGTATTGCAGCCAACCGAGGATGGGGGAATGAGCGACTTCCT
>SLMF01000179.1 GCA_007133715.1 Planctomycetaceae bacterium | reverse complement strand
CGCGGCTTTTTCGTCCGCTGGGTGATCGATCTCGATTGGTGGCAGATTCCGGTTGGCAGCATCACACCGACGGCGGCAGCGGCGGTGGTTGGCTATGCGGTGCTGTCCCATCCGGCCGAGGCGCTGGCGGCTGCCGTGTGGTTTTCCTTGATCACCTGGCTGGTTTGGAAGAGCCGGAACCTTTGGGACGCAGTGGTGGCCCACGCGGTGACCAATCTGCTGCTGGGGCTGTACATTCTGGCCTTTCGCGATTGGGCGTTGTGGTGAGCCGGAGAGGGCCCCCCGCCACGCGGGTTCGAGGCGGCATCGCCCCGGTCGCTTCTACTTGAAAGCCTTCGCCAGTCGGGTATCGTTTTCGTAACCGAAAAACGAGCTTGCGGAGCCGGGCGCGAGCTGTCTTCCCCCCAGGAACAGGAGTTACAGGTACCGCGATGAGAACGCCCTTTTTCGCTCACCGCACGTGGTTCTGCCTCGCCGCGCTCAGTTTGCCGATGGCCAGCCAGGCCTCGGAGACTTCGATCCAGCAGTGGGAGCTAGGGATGGTGGTTCGGAGTCCTGGTCTGTGCACCGGGGTGGTTGCCACCCTGCCCGTTCCGATGGATTGGCCCGAACAGCGGGTCCAGGTGCTTGATGAATCCCGCACTGCCCAGGTCAGCGCACTTCGCTACCGCACCTTGAGCGAGGGGGTACGGCAGTTGGTAATTTCGATACCGCGTTTGGAGCCGGGCGATACGGCCGAGGTTCGTGTGCGGTTGCAGGTTGCCCGTCGCCCGATCGGGGCACCGCGTGAGACGCAGACCTTGCGCATTCCCGAGCGGATTTCGCGGGAATTGCGGGCTTTCATGGGCAACAGCCCGCTGATCGAAACGAGCCATCCCCAGATTCGCCAGCTCGCGGACCAGCTGGTACAGGAGGAGGCGGGAGCTTGGCAGCAGGTCGAAGCGCTTTACGATTGGGTTTGGGAGAACATTGAGTACGAGTTTGACGAGGAGTTGCAGGGCGCGCTGGCCGCCTTGCAGACCCGTCGTGGAGACTGTGAGGAACGCACATCGTTATTCATCGCCTTATGCCGAAACATAGGGGTTCCTGCAAGGTCTGTCTGGGTGCCAGGGCATTGCTATCCGGAATTCTATTTGGAAGACAGCACGGGCCGCGGGCATTGGTTTCCCTGCCAGTCGGCGGGAGTGCGACAGTTTGGGGCCATGGACGACCTGCGTCCCATATTGCAGAAGGGTGACGAGTTTCGTGTGCCGGGCGAGGGGGCTCCGCGACGCTATGTGGCGGAGACATTCCGCGCGCGGCATGCGACCGTCAACCCGCAGGTCGAATTTATTCGGCGGCAGCTGGACTAACAACAGAAACTACAGGTAGGAAACACACATGGATCAGAAATTTTCCCCGATTGCCATCACGTTCGATGACGTCTTGTTACAACCGCGTTACAGCGAAGTCGTCCCATCCGAGGTCGATGTCCGTTCGCGTTTGACGCGGCGAATCCCCCTGAATATACCGCTTCTCAGCTCGCCTATGGACACGGTCACGGAAGCGGAACTCGCCATTGCGCTGGCCAAGGAGGGGGGTTTAGGGGTGATTCACAAGAACATGTCCATCGAGGCCCAGACCGAGGAGGTGAATCGGGTCAAGCGGAGCGCGAACGGAATCATCGTGGATCCGGTCACCGTGCCGCCGGACGCCGTGGTGGCCGATGCCCGGGCGTTGATGGACCAGCACAATGTGTCGGGGATCCCGATCACGGCCGCCGGGGGGAAATTGGTGGGGATCCTCACCCGGAGGGATCTGCGTTTCCTCGAATCCAACGACCTCCCCGTTTCGGAGGTGATGACGAAAGAAGGATTGGTGACGTTTACGGGGAAAGTAACGCTTGAGCAAGCTGAGAAGATTTTAACGGCTAAAAAAGTGGAGAAACTTTTGCTGGTTGACGAAGATTATCTTCTGACAGGACTGATCACCATCAAAGACATTGACATGATGAAGCGTTTCCCCGACGCCTGCAAAGATTCTCACGGCCGACTTCGAGTCGGTGGCGCGATCGGGGTGCATGATTACGAGCGGGCAGCCAGCTTGATCTCAAAGGACGTGGACATCCTGATTGTGGACAGTGCTCACGGGCATTCCGCCAACGTGATCGAGACGGTGCGGGAACTGAAACGGCGTTGGGACATCGACATTGTTGCTGGGAACGTGGCAACGAAAGAGGGGTGTCGGGATTTGATGGCGGCGGGTGCGGACGCGGTGAAGGTGGGCATTGGTCCGGGTTCGATTTGTACGACGCGGGTGGTTTCGGGAGTGGGGGTGCCTCAGATCACGGCGGTGTATGAAGTTGCGAAGGAGGCGGGTGAGAGCGGAGTTTGCGTCATTGCGGACGGGGGGATCCGTTATTCGGGGGACATGACGAAAGCGATTGCTGCCGGGGCTCATGCGGTGATGCTGGGTGGCATGTTCGCGGGTTTGGCAGAGAGTCCCGGCAGGCGCATTTTGTTTCAAGGGCGAACGTTCAAGGCTTATCGAGGAATGGGGTCCCTGGGGGCCATGGTGAAGGGTTCCAGCGAGCGTTACCGGCATACCCGGGAGACGGGTGCTGACAAGCTGGTACCTGAAGGCGTGGAGGGCCGAGTTCCGTACAAGGGTCCGTTGAGCGACTTTGTTTATCAGTTGGTTGGCGGTTTACGAGCCGGGATGGGATATTGCGGTTCGCGAACCATCGAGGAATTGCGCAGGGAGGCGCGTTTCATTCAGATATCGCCGGCGGCGGTTAGGGAGAATCACCCCCATGACATTGCGATCACGCAGGAAGCACCGAATTACAGTGTCGAATCGTCACCTGGAAGCGAGGGTGGCTGAGGCCTT
>SLMF01000696.1 GCA_007133715.1 Planctomycetaceae bacterium | reverse complement strand
GTGTACGCTGCAAGAACCTCTCGTTACGGGGACCCGGGCATCTCACAGGCGCCGGGGGCGCCGGGTGGATGTCTTGCGAAGAGGACCTGACAAAACCGCTTCCGTGGGTCGGGATCTCCGAGACCAACACGGTTTCGTGAGGGCCTCTCAGGGTGATTTCGCGATTTCCAACAACCACAAGGAGAGCGTCATGCCCGTGCAACAACTGAAGCAGTTCTTGGACCAGGAGAGGATCAAGTACGTCACCATCTACCATTCGCCAGCGTTCACCGCGCAAGAGATCGCGGCTTCCGCTCACATTCCGGGCAAGGAGTTGGCCAAAACGGTGATGATCAAAGTCGATGGGCAGATGGCGATGGCCGTGCTACCGGCCTCGTACCGGGTGGATCTGGATCGTCTGGCACACTTATTGAATGCGGAGCGTGTCGAATTGGCGTGCGAGAAGGAGTTCAAGGACAGGTTCCCCTCGTGCGAGGTGGGTGCCATGCCGCCGTTTGGCAATCTGTACGGGATGAAGACCTACGTGGCCGATACGCTGGCCGAGGACGAGGAAATCGCCTTCAACGCCGGCTCGCATACCGAACTGGTGCGTTTGGCCTACGCCGACTTCGATCGGCTGGTCCAGCCCCAAGTCATGCCGCTTTCCCGCGGTCCCCGCGGCAGCGTGTGACTCGCCACGCGCTCAACCGGCATCGCTGGCGATCACCTAGCCGCCGGAAAGATCTTTCCCTTGTCAAAACGCACCGTTCGGCGGCTTAGCATCGCTTGGTTCGTCAGGTTTCGGCGGTCGGATCGTAAGCACCCGGCCATGAGTTTCCTAACACAATGTATGACGGACACTCCTGTCCGTCGTGCCGGAAATGACGGACAGGAGTGTCCGTCCTACTTCTTTGGTTCCGTTAAGAAACCCGTGTCCGGGTGCTTACTCGTACTCAGCATCGCGGTACTCGTACTCGATCGATCCCTCCGATACACCCGCGGTTCGTTGAATCAGTCGAGTCAGCATCGACACAATGCGTTTCAAATCGGTTTTGCCACGGGTAAACGTCGAGTCGTTCATGGTCGAAGGATTGCGCAGTCATCAAAGCTGGTTCCGATTACGAGTACGAGCACCGTCGCTGCGCGACTGAGCACGAGCACGAGGGCTGACCGCCAGAACATCGAGGTTCACCCGGAGACGGGTTCACTCGGAAATCGGGGGCAGCAGGTCCAGTAGTTCCAACGGGTGGCTGATCAACGTCCGAGCGCCGCTGCGGGTCAGTTCGTCGGCCGAGCGGAAGCCCCAGAGCACCCCGATGGGGAAGAGCCCAGCTGCGATCGCGGTCCGCATGTCCACGTCGGAATCGCCCAGATAGAAACACAGAGAGGCCGGTACCGCCAGTTGCTCCAGAATTTCGAACGCCGCCGCCGGATCGGGCTTGCGGGGGATCCCGTCTCGCTGGCCCAACACGATGGGGAAGGGCCAGCGTGACAAATAGTGCTCGGTGCAGCGGCAGGTATACTCATGCGGTTTATTTGACAGGATGGCCATTGGCAACCCACGCTGTTGGAGCGCATCGAGTAGCTCCGGGATGCCGTCATAAACTCTCGTCCGCACATTCCACTGTCGCTCGTACGCCTCCCGAAATCGCGCACCACATTGGTCCAACAGGGCGTCGTTCACCGCTTCGGACGGCAAGGCGCGGGCGAACAACCGCCGCACGCCGGAACCGACCAGCAGCCGGTATTGCTCGATGTCGTGCGATGGGTATGCCAACGACTGCAGCACCTCGTTCGCCGCGGCGGCGATGTCCGCCAAGGTGTCCAGCAACGTACCGTCCAGATCGAAAATTACGGCCGCTGGGCGAACACTCATTCCCCCTCCTCTCGGACCGCTGTCGAAGCCGTGGCGGAGGGGGGGATCGCCCGCGACGGTTGCCGCATCAGGGCTCGCTGGTACACCACGTCCGTGTACTGCGCGAACGTACGCTGTACCGCCGGCTCGACATTCGGCAACTGCCCCGCCATACGCTCCATGCCGGGACCGTTTGTCTGCGAGGCCCGCGACACCTGACTCAAAAATTTGGCCGTTTCGACAAAATTGTAATCGGCCGCCTTCCCCAGCAAGGGGTGCAGGGTCTTCAGTAGGATGTCGGCGCCCGGATGATCGGTTCGCAGAAAGAAATCCATCTGGTTCGATACGTAATCGCGATGGTCGCGGGTGGAGAACTGGGAACGCAGCACCAGCACACACTCGCCCGGGATCCTGCCGCCAAACAGGGGGCCTTCGTAGTACCCTTGTGCATAGTAGATGTGCAGATCGTGTCGCCCATACACCAGCTCGACCTGGCTCACCGTCCCCACGCCGTCTTCCGCCTCGAAGCGGAACGGGCCGGTGCGGCGGAGCTGGACCCGGGTAATGTCCATCAATTGCCAGATGCCGACCACGACTTCCGGATGCCGAACCAGAAACACGTGCAGATCCGGATCGGATTCGATGACTTGAGCCGGCATGTGCCGATAGATTGTGGGCCGGCTGACCACCCTTTCCAGCCGCGCCCGGGCCGTATCGCTCAGTTCATCCAACGGCATCGCTTGGATCGCTTGCTGCCGCGATTGGGGGCTTCCCAGTAACTCATGGAACTGAGCGACGGCCGTACGGTTTACGAGCAGCGCCAAGCCCAGCGCGAGCCAAGCCTGCAGCCAAAAACAAGAACGAGCGGGCGGATGGCCTCGCGGCACGCGCACCGGGGTGTGGGCCGGAGCGCGAACGCCCCAACACGGTGGAATGAGCATGGTCCCCCCTTGAACCAGGCAAGAATCGGTTAGGCAGTATCTGCCGGTTTCCATGATTATTCGGCACTTGGCAGGCGTTGCCGTAATGATTTTTCC
>SLMF01000496.1 GCA_007133715.1 Planctomycetaceae bacterium | reverse complement strand
TGCGCGCCGCCGAGGGCCTGCGCTTCCTGGTGTTCGACGAGCTGCACACGTACCGCGGCCGTCAGGGCGCGGACGTGGCCATGCTCATCCGCCGGGTGCGGCAGCGCGTGGGCGGCGACGACCTGCGGTGCGTGGGCACCTCCGCCACCATGTCGAGCAGCGGCAACCTCCTCGAGCGCCGCCAGGCGGTGGCCGACGTGGCCAGCCGCATCTTCGGCAAGCCCGTCGACCCGGAGCGCGTCATCGGCGAGACCCTGCAGCGCGTCACGCCCGCCGGTGACGCCAGCGACCCGGCCTGGGTGGCGCGGCTCGCGGCCTCGGTGGACGCGTACGTGAACGTGGCCCGCCTGCCGTACGCGGAGTTCATCCGCGATCCGCTGTGCTCCTGGATCGAGACGAGCGTCGGCGTCACGACCGACGCCGAGACCGGCGACCTGGTGCGGGCCACGCCACGCCGGATCGGCGGTGAGGACGGGCTCGCGGCGGACCTCGCGGCGCTCACGGGTCGCGATGAGAGCGCGTGCGCGCACGCCTTGCGCTCTCTGCTGCTGGCAGGCTTCGAGAAGGTCGATCCCCACCCGAGCGGCACGCGCGCGCCGGCCTTCGCGTTCCGCCTGCACCAGTTCCTCAGCCGCGGCGAGGCGGTGTTCGCCTCCCTCGACCTGCCCGACGACCGCTACGTCACCCTGAAGGCCCTGCAGCGCGTGCCGGGTCGAAGGGAGGACGTGCTGCTGCCCCTGGCGTTCTGTCGCGAGTGCGGGCACGAGTACTACACCGTGTGGCGCACGCAGAGCGACGACAGCGGTGAGGTGCAGTACCTCCCGCGGCAACTCAGCCAGGTGCGCACGGAGGACTCGGCCGAGCCCGGCTTCCTGTACCTGAGCGTGGATCGACCTTGGCCACCGGAGGACAGCGTCGATCTGCTCGACCGCCTGCCGGACGAGTGGGTCGAGGAGCACCGCGGGGAACGCCGCGTCGTGCGCAGCCGCGTCAAGGATCTTCCGCTGCCCGTGAACGTCGAGCGGTCCGGCTTCGAGGGCGCGGGCGGGTTGCGGTACCAGTTCACGCACGCGCCCCTACGGTTCTGCCTCCACTGCCGCGTGCACTACCCAGGACACCGCAACGACTTCGCGAAGCTGAGCGGCCTGAGCACGGGCGGGCGGGCATCGGCGACGACCGTCCTGAGCCTCGCGGCCGTCCGGCAGTTGCAGGCGTCGGACCTGCCCGCGAGCGCCCGGAAGCTGCTGAGCTTCACCGACAACCGGCAGGACGCCAGCCTCCAGTCCGGTCACTTCAACGACTTCGTGGAGGTCGGCCTGCTGCGCGGCGCCGTGCACCGCGCCGCCGCCGCCGCAGGAGCGGCGGGCCTGGAGTTCGAGCAGATGCCGCGGACGGTGTTCGACGCGCTGGCGCTGGAGTTCCGCGAGTACGCCCGCGACGAGGGCTGGGACGAGGACGGCTACATCAGTGACCGCGTGCGGCGCGACACTGATCGCGCCCTGCGCGACGTGCTGGCGTACCGCGTGCTGCAGGACCTGCGGCGCGGGTGGCGTATCACCGCACCGAACCTCGAGCAGGTCGGCCTGCTCGACATCCGCTACGACGGCCTCGAAGAGGCCACCGCCAACGAGCGGCTATGGGCCAACACGCACGCGTCGCTCGCGGGCGCCACCGCCGACGTGCGCTTCCGCGTCGCCAAGGTGCTGCTGGATCTCATGCGTCGCGAGCTGGCGCTGGACGCGCCGTCGCTCGACCCGGACGAGCACGAGATCCTCCGGTCACGTAGCCAGCAGCGCCTGCGCGAGCCGTGGGCGCTGGACGAGCGCGAGCGCCTGCAACACGCGTTCGTGCTCTTCCCCCGCGCGCGAACCCCGCGCGACACCGGCGAGCACGTCTTTCTCGCCGGCCGCAGCCGCTTCGGGCAGTACCTGCGCCGCGACGCCACCTTCCCGCACCTGAGCGAGCGCCCGAACCTCGAAGCGACCGAGGAGATCATCCGCGACCTCCTCGACCGCCTGCGCGCCGACGGGCTGCTGCTGATGACGCACCCGCCCCGCAACCCGGCTGACGTTCCCGGGTACCGGCTGCTGGCCGACCGCCTGCGCTGGCACGCAGGTGACGGCTCGAGCCCAGCAAGCGATCCGCTCACCATGGTGCGTCGCGGTGACGCGGACGCGCAGGCGAACGCGTTCTTCCTGCGCTTCTACCGGGAGACCGCCCGCAACCTCGGCGGCCTCGAGGCCCACGAGCACACAGCCGCCGTCCCCAACGACCTGCGCGAGCAGCGCGAAGCCGCCTTCCGCGCCGGCACCCTGCCCGTCCTGTACTGCAGCCCCACGATGGAACTCGGGGTCGACATCGCCGACCTGAACGTCGTGAACCTGCGCAACGTCCCGCCGACGCCCGCGAACTACGCCCAACGCAGCGGCCGCGCCGGCCGCAGCGGCCAACCGGCCTTGGTGTTCACCTACGCCGCCGCAGGCAACGCCCACGACCAGTACTTCTTCCAGCGCCAGGCGCAGATGGTCGCGGGCGTGGTCGCGCCACCACGCCTCGACCTCGGCAACGAGGACCTCGTGCGCGCCCACGTGCATGCCGTGTGGCTCGCCGAGACGCGGCAGGACCTCGGCCGCTCCCTGCGCGACGTGCTCGACCTCGCGCACCCCGACCTGCCGCTGCGCGACGACGTCCGCATGAACCTGAGCGACACCGGCGCCCTGCAGCGCGCCGCGAGACACGTGCAGGCCATGCTCGCGCCCGACCTCGACGAACTCACGGCGCAGGCCACCTGGTACCGGCCCGAGTGGATCCAGGACTCACTGCGGCAGGCGGCGCGCTCGCTCGACCGCGCCTGCGACCGCTGGCGCGACCTCTACCG
>SLMF01000743.1 GCA_007133715.1 Planctomycetaceae bacterium | reverse complement strand
CGTCAGTTTGCGGTTCCGGTCACCGGCGTACATCGCGCCGATCTGCGGGATGGTCACATGGGATTCGTCCACCAGCAGCAGGAAATCGCGGGGGAAATAGTCATACAACGTTTCCGGCCGCTGACCCGGTTGCCGGCCTGATAACGGTCGGCTGTAGTTCTCGATGCCCGGGCAGTGACCGACCTCCTGCAACATTTCGATATCAAAACGGGTGCGGGCGTTCAACCGCTGAGCCTCCAGCAGTTTGCCCTCGTCGCGGAATCTCTGTAATTGCTCCTCCAACTCCTGCTTGATGGTCTGAATCGCCTGGGCGACCCGCTCCTCGGGCATTACAAAGTGCTTGGCCGGATAAATGTACAACTCGTCCTGCGTGGCCAGGGTCTGACCGCTGGTCGGGTGAATGAACGATAATTGCTCGACCTCATCACCCCAAAATTCAATGCGGAAGGCGTATTCTTCGTACGAGGGCCAGATTTCCACACAGTCGCCGCGGACGCGAAAACGGCCCCGTTCAAAACCGACGTCGTTCCGGTCGTACTGAATGTCCACCAGCTTCCGTAACATCTCGTCCCGGTCAATCTCCAGTCCCACCCGCAGGGCGACCATCATCTCGCGGTAGTCCTCGGGCGAACCCAAACCGTAAATGCTCGACACACTCGCCACCACGATCACATCGCGGCGGCTGATCAAGGCACTGGTGGACGCCAGACGTAAACGATCGATTTCGTCGTTCACCGAGGCGTCTTTTTCAATGTAAATGTCGCGTTGCGGGATGTACGCCTCAGGCTGGTAGTAATCGTAGTAGCTGACGAAATAATGCACCGCGTTGTGCGGGAAGAAATCCTTGAACTCGGAATACAGCTGAGCCGCCAGCGTCTTGTTGTGCGAGATCACCAGCGTGGGCTTCTGCACCTGCTGGATCACGTTGGCCAAGGTAAAGGTCTTCCCCGACCCGGTCACTCCCATCAGGACCTGAAACGGCTGACCCTGGTGCACGCCGTCGGTCAAGGCGCGGATCGCTGCCGGTTGATCACCGGCCGGTTTGAAGGGGGCTTCCAACTGGAATGACACGCGATAGGTTCTCCGATTGCCGGGCATTTCCGGCAGTCTCTGGGGGTTTAGTCGGCGGTCCCGGTGCCCGCCGCCGCCGTACGGGGAAATGACGTCTTCCTACACACCGCGGCCTGCATCAGGTTCTCCACGACCGTGGCCAGCATCAGCATCTGCAGCAGCTGGCCCAAGGTCCAGGCGTTCAGTTGCGGCAGACGGATGCGCACGATGGGCACGCCGCCGCGCTGGTAGGGCCGCAGTGCCTCATGCAACCGGCCCGCCGCTTGTTCGGTCAGCCGGCTCGACCTGTCACCGCTCGCGCCGGACCCGCGCTCGGCATCGCCGCGGTACTGGCCACAACACGGATCGCAGCGTACCCGATCCACCGTCACGTCGGTCAACCAGAGCCGGCGGCCGTCGCGGGGGACGGGAGGCAACCGATCCCGTGTGGCGACCACGCTGCGGGGCAGACTCACTTCCACTCCCGCCTGCTCGAATCGTTCGAACAGCCGCGTGTACCAGCTGCCCAGGGTGGTCAAGGCGACCTCAGCCAGCCGCAGGACGCGGCCACCGCCCGCCAGCTGTGGGGCCAGACGCTGGGCGATTGCGGCATAGTCCCAGGCGGGATTCTCGCCTCGCGGAGCCGAACGGAACCGGTCGCTGATCCGGGCCGCTCCCTCTAGCATACGTACCACGTCCAAGCCCAGGCAGGCGGCAGGCAACAGGCCGGCCGGAGAAAACAGCGAAAACTCGCCGCTCACCTGCAGGCCACGACCGGACTCCGCAGCCTCCGCACCGACCGGTGCCCACGTCGCGAGAGGGCCGCCGCAAGGAGAGAGACCCACGCAACCGTCCGACCCGCCGGCTCGGCCATAGAAATCGGACCAGGCGTGAAACAATGCCGCCCAACCCGGCGGCATGACCCGCTCCGCCTGACGGTCCGGCAAGGTCAGCAGGGCCCAACGATCCTCCCAACGGTCCGGCGAACGGCCCTGGACCAGCAGGTCGATCAGTCCGGACAGGGCATCGTTATCCCACACGTAGTCCGCGAAAATCAAACGCAAGCGGCCGCCCCGCTGAGCACGCGTCAGCTGGTCAAAGTACGGTTCGCAACCGGCCGCCTGCGCGATCCGGCCGCCCCACATCCAACTGGCGCCGCCCAGCAGAACCACTCGGTCCACCCCGTCCCGCAGCCGACGCGCGGTCTGCAGAATCCGACCCAACTGGCTCCGCTCACGCCGCTGAACATAGTCCTCCAGTATCTCCGCAGGCAGGCTCTCCACTCCCGACCAATACGAACGCTCCACAGCCTCCGGGGCCGTACACGGCTCAACCACCGCTTGCCGAGCTTGTTCCAATAACTCGGTCTGGGCGCAGGTTTCGCCCGCAAAATCGCAGCGGTCCCCTCCATCGATGCCGGAAACTTCCAGCGTGATCAGCTTGTTGGCTCGGCTCATGCCCCGGCTCAGGAACCCTCCTCCAATCGCTGCACCCGGATGTTCCGGTACCAGATCGGGCGGCCATGATCCTGCAGACCGATGTAGCCCCGACGCGGAAAGTCCCGCAACGGCCGGTCGAACGAGTTGGACGTGCCGTCCGGATTCCTCCCCGCCTCCGTCCAACGCTCCACGTCCATCTCCAAAATCCGCTGGCCGTTCAAATCCACCCGGATCAGGCTGCCTTGACACGTGATCCGACACTGATTCCACTCGCCCGGCGGGCGGACCGTGTTCTTGGTCGGCGCCAGGAAATCGTAGATCGCACCCGCCGTGCCGCCCCGACTGAGCGGACGTCCATGCGAATTGGTCACCTGCATCTCGAGCCCCGTG
>SLMF01000543.1 GCA_007133715.1 Planctomycetaceae bacterium | reverse complement strand
ATTTTGGGACCGACCAACCTGCCGGCCGAGGTGCCGTTCCATGCCAGTCAGATGTACTCCAGCAATATCACCCGCTTTGTGTTGAATCTGGTGAAAGAGGGTGAGTTGGCGATCGATTTGCAAGACCCGATCGTCGCCGAAACCCTGGTCGCGCGGGACGGTCAGGTGCCTCACCCGCGCCTTCGCTCGTTACTGGGGCTGCCCGAGTTGCCGGCCGAACCGGCTTCGGATGCCGAGACGCCGGAAGCGGAGGCCGAGACTTCGGAATCGTCCTAAATCGTTGCCTTTTTTTGTGAACGAAACGCCGACCATGCCAAGTTTTCAAACTGCGAGTTCACTCCTGCTGGTCCTTGTCCTGGGGGTTCTTCCTGCGGGGGTTCTTTTGGCGGAATCTTCGCTGGAACCTCCACCTGTCGAGGAGCCGGCCGCCGCGGAAACCGGCGCGCTGCCGGAAGAAGTCCGGGCCGCTGAGGAGCCGGAATCCGTCGTAGAAGCCGAGCCGGCCGCACCGGAGCCCGCGGCTGTTCCGAGTCCGGTTGCAGACACCCCGGCTGCAGCCGAGCGAAATGCACTGACCCCCCTGGTCGCCAGCTTGACGATCTTTGTCCTGGCGGTGTTTGTGGGATTCGAAGTTATCACCAAGGTGCCCCCGACCTTGCATACCCCGCTGATGTCCGGATCGAACGCGATCAGCGGGATCACGCTGGTCGGAGCCCTGGTCGCTGCCGGTGCGGGTCATGGCCACGTTTGGGCCACGCTGTTGGGAACTGTCGCCGTAGCTCTGGCGACGGTCAATGTGGTGGGTGGGTTCCTGGTGACCCACCGCATGCTGCAGATGTTCCGCAAGAAGTAACACGCCATTTGCCAAGTCAAGGGAAGCCCCTACTGTGTATAGTTCCGTGATTGTTCCCCTGGTCTATTTGTTGGCAGCCGTTCTGTTCATTCTCGGCTTGAAGTACATGTCGCATCCGCGGACGGCGGTGCGTGGCAACCTGTTGGGTGCGCTGGGGATGCTGCTGGCCGTGGTGATCACCTTGGTCGACGTCGTGCGATTCGAGTTCATTGTTGGTGGCTTGCTGGTCGGCGTTGTGGTCGGTGGCGTGCTGGCCGTAAAGATCCAGATGACCGCGATGCCTCAATTAGTGGGTTTATTCAATGGTTTCGGTGGCGGGGCCTCGGTGTTGGTGGCAGGCGCCTCGATGTTGGTGTTTGGCACGGAAGTCGCCGCGTCCGATGCGGCGGGCGGGTTGTACGTGATGCTCACCGCGACCGCGTTGTCCGGGCTGATCGGCACCGTGACCTTCTGGGGTAGTCTGGTCGCGTTTGGCAAACTGCAGGAGCTGGATTGGTTCCGGAAACCGTTTTACGTACCGGCCCAACAACTGATCAACGCCCTGCTCTTGTTGGCCACGATCGGGCTGGCCGTCTGGATGGTCACCAGCGACTGCGAGGCGACTCGCGGCTGGCTGTATTTGGGGATTGTGGCCCTGGCTTCCGTGCTCGGCGTGTTTCTGGTAAACCCGATCGGGGGCGCCGATATGCCGGTGGTGATTGCTTTGCTGAACTCCTATTCGGGTTTGGCGGCGGCGGCGACCGGCTTTGTGATCGATAACAACGTGCTGATCATCGCCGGTTCGTTGGTCGGTGCCTCGGGGATCATCTTGACGCAGATCATGTGCAAGGCGATGAATCGGTCGTTGGGGAATGTGTTGTTCGGCGTGTTGGATGCGGGGGGCTTGGCTGGCAGTGCGGACGAGATGTACGCGAACGTCCGCAGCACGTCGGCGGACGACATTGCGATGTTGCTGGACGGTGCCCAGCGGGTGGTGTTCGTGCCGGGCTATGGGATGGCCGTGGCTCAGGCGCAGCATGCCGTCCGCGATCTGGGACGGATGATCGAGGATCGCGGGGGGGTGGTCGAGTACGCGATCCATCCGGTGGCGGGGCGGATGCCGGGTCATATGAACGTTCTGCTGGCGGAAGCCGATGTGGACTACGAGCAGTTGAAGGAGATGGACGAGATCAATCCGACGATGGGCACGGTGGACGTGGCGATTGTGTTGGGTGCCAACGATGTGGTGAACCCGCTGGCCCGCACCGATCCCAATAGTCCCATTGCAGGGATGCCGATCATCGACGTGGACAAGGCACGGACCGTGATCATCATCAAGCGGAGTCTGAGTCCGGGTTTTGCGGGGATTCCCAATCCGCTGTTTGCGGCCGACAATGCACTGATGTTCTTTGGCGATGGCCAGAAGGCCATTTTGGATATTGTCAGTGCGGTAAAGGAACTCTGAGTGGCATCAGGAGGGGCCCCGTTGTCAGGCGTTGCTTCGGCGGCGGAGCAGCGTCCTTGGACCGTCAGTCAGTTGACATCGCAGATCAAGACCACGCTGGAGGGTACCTTCCCTTCGGTATGGGTGACGGGCGAGTTATCCAACGTGTCGCGTCCGCAGAGTGGTCATGTGTACTTGACGATGAAGGACTCGGCGGCGCAGATCCGGGCGGTGATCTGGCGGAGTGTGGCGAGCAAGCTGCCGTTTGATTTGAGCGACGGTTTGGAGGTGGTTTGTCGGGGCGAGATCGACGTCTATCCTCCGCGTGGTGCCTATCAGTTAGTGATCCGCCGGATCGAGCCTTTGGGCGAGGGCGCGTTGCAATTAGCCTTGCGGCAGTTGCAGAAGCGGTTGGCGGCCGAGGGTCTGTTCGACCCGCGGCACAAGCAGCCGCTGCCGCGATTTCCCCGCCGGATCGCGATCGTGACCAGTCCCAGTGGTGCGGCGATCCGTGATTTTCTGGAGGTGCTCCGACGGCGTTGGCGGGGTGTCCAGGTGCTGGTGATCCCGGCTCGGGTGCAGGGCAAGGAAGCGGCGGGGGATCTGGT
>SLMF01000466.1 GCA_007133715.1 Planctomycetaceae bacterium | reverse complement strand
GCGATCGCCGCCTCGCTCTCTTCCGCGCCACGCTCGACCATCCGGCATTCGCTTAGACTGCGAAACCACGTCTCCTGACGCCGAGCAAACTGCCGCGTGCGACGCTTGACCGCTTCGATCGCGCTGGACCGATCCACGTGCCCATCCCGATAAGCCAGCACCTCGCGATATCCCACCGCCTGACGCGCCGTGCGGCTGAATGAACCGTAACGAGCCACCAACCCCCGCACCTCGTCCTCCAAACCCGCGGCAAACATGCGGTCCACGCGAGCATGGATCCGCGCGTGCAACTCCAGACGGGCCAGGCGCAAGACAAACACCCGGCAACGCTCCGCCGGAAGCCCCTCCTCGAACTGCAGCTGCAAATGACTGATCGGCTGACCCGTCTGCCGATACACCTCCAAAGCCCGAATGATCCGCCGCTTGTCGTGCGGGTGCAAACGAGCTGCCGACAAGGGATCCACCTGCTCCAACCGCTGGTGCAGAGCCGCCAACCCCACGGTCGCCAGCTCGTCCTCGATCTGCTGACGGAACTGCCAGTCGGCGGGTGGCCCGCGAAATACGCCCCGTAAGAGCGACTTCAAATACAAGGGCGTGCCCCCCACGAACAGCACCTCGCGACCCCGCCCGCGGATCTCGCGAAATGCCGCCTGAGCCGCCTCCAAATACTCGGATAACGTGAACTCCTGATCCGGAGTCCGTACGTCAATCAAGTGGTGAGGCACCCGCTGCCGCTGCGCAACACTCGGCTTGGCCGTGCCAATGTCCATCCCGCGGTAGACGGTCATCGAGTCCAGCGAGATGATCTCGGCGTTCAATCGCTCGGCCAAGATCAAACCGATCGAAGTCTTGCCGCTGGCCGTCAAACCGGTCAAGTACCAGCAATCGGTGATCGGTAGCGTCGCATGTGTCTCTGCCGAAAGGGAATCAGGTTGCATCGCTCTCCCGAAAGCATCTCAAGACAGGCGGCAGCCTCGGGGCCAAACCCGCCACGGAACTAGACCGGTTTCAACACGTGCAAAGGAAAACACAGCACCGGAATCAACAGGGAAACCAAACCTAGCCCGGTGCGAAACCAGCCCAACGGGATCGTGTCGTCCCGCGTGGGAGGGTGGTCCGTGCCAATCAGCAGCACCAGCACGACCATCAGCGTCCACATCACGGCCTGGGCAAACACGATGTAGCCGATGGCCGCCAACATGAAACCGCGGGCGATCCAGTAGGATCGTCGCCCGAACAGGGTATAAATCACATGCCCCCCGTCCAGCTGACTGACGGGCAGCATGTTCAAGCCGGTGATCAGCAGCCCTACCCAGCCTGCCATGAAAAACGGATTCAACTGGCTGTACCAAATATCGGTGCCCGTCTGATAGCCCGGAGGTTGTGAGTAGTCCAGAATCCAGCGGATCACCAGGGGAGCGTCCAGGACGAACGGGCCATGCCGGGGCGCGGTCCAGTCGATTTGCTGGATCCCGACCCACATCACCGGGACGATCACCGCCAGACCGGCCAGGGGGCCTGCCAGGCCGATATCGAACATCTGCCGCCGGTTCGCCTTGGTGCCGTCCATCCCGATCACCGCACCCATAGTCCCGATGGGAGAAATGGGGAATGGCAGGAAGTATGGAAAACTAGCCGGAATTCTGTGCCGAACGGTGGCGAGAAAGTGCCCCATTTCGTGGGTCAGCAGGATCGCCAGTACGCATCCCATATACACCAGACCATCTTGCCAGTGCGTGAGGATCACGCGACGGATTCCCAGCGTATCGCCCCGAGCGATGAATTCGAGCGGCAGCCAGCCGGCGGCACCTGCCAGAAAGGTGGAAAAGCATGTCAGTGCGAAGAGGATCGCGGGCAGACGCCGCCTGCGGCGCCAACGGATCGTCCCACCCGGACCGAGAGGAACGGGCGCACCATTGGCCTCACGCGTCGAAGCGCCGTGAGACGGCTCGTTCCACGAGCGGGCATGATCGGGTTGGAGGTCAGGAAACTGGTTCATCACTTCCTATTAGCATAACCGGCTTGCCGTCTCGGGACCATGCCACGGGTGGGCAATTGGCGGGCCGCCCCCGAAGAACGGCTGGCAGGCGGAGCCAAGAATCGTCTTGGCCCCAACGCGGCAACAAGATATCATGGCGCCCCGAGCGGTTCCGTCAACTGCGTGCGGCGGATGGGCTGGGGCGCGGCGTGCCCGGGGCGTCCCGTCTGGCCAGTTCGACACGGCGTACGGCTTTGCGACTCGCTTTTGCCCTTATTTTGAGGTATTGGACAATGAGTGAATTTCGCATCGAGCGCGACTCGATGGGCGAAGTGCAGGTGCCGGCCCGAGCCTATTACGGGGCCCAAACGCAGCGAGCCGTCGAGAATTTCCCGATTTCCGGCTGGACGCTGCCACCGGCCCTGATCCATGCGCTGGGCTTGGTCAAATTTGCCTGCGCTCGAGTGAATCGGGAGTTGGGCAAACTCACCGCCAGCGGTCAACAGCCTCTGACCGACGTCCAAGTGGATGCGCTGCTGCAGGCCTGCCGCGAAGTGGCCGCGGGCAAACACGACGCCCAGTTTCCGGTGGATGTGTTCCAAACCGGGTCCGGCACCTCGAGCAATATGAACGCCAACGAGGTGCTGGCGAATTTGGCGGCCGAGTTTTTGGGCGAGGATCGTTCGGGAGCGAGCAAACCGATCCATCCCAACGACCACGTGAATATGGGTCAGAGCACCAACGACATTTTCCCGACCGCGATTCATGTGGCGGCTGCCGTCGAGACCAAGAATCAGCTGATCCCGGCGCTGCAGCGTTTGGCGGCCGTGCTGGGTCAGAAGGCCAAGGAATGGGATCCGATCATCAAGATTGGTCGCACGCATCTGATGGACGCCACGCCCTTGC
>SLMF01000068.1 GCA_007133715.1 Planctomycetaceae bacterium | reverse complement strand
TCGGACCCCAGTTGTTCGCCGATCTGATCGATACCACCTTCGAGCTGGCCCAGCAGTTGTACCAGCGGTTGGAAGAGGCTGCGGATTTTCAACCGCTGCACGTCCCCCAATGCAACATCGTGACCTTTCGGCACCTGCCCCCTGCTCTCCAAACGGCACCGCGGGAACGGCAGGGCGATTTCCAATTGGAACTGCGACGCCGGCTGATCGAATCGGGCGAGTTCTACATCGTGTCCACCAAAATCGACGGACTCGGCGCCCTGCGGGTCACGCTGATCAACCCCCTGACCTCCGTCACCGAACTGGAACGCCTGCTGACAACCCTCCGACACCATGGCCAGCAGCTGCTGGAAACATGACCCGCACCCTTGTCACCTGGACTAACCGGTAGCCTTCAATCCAGCTGGCTTCCTGCGGCGAATCTCTTGGCGTAACGCAAACAGGCCCGCGACCACCGCAAGGCGCTCAAGATCGGGACATTTTCTCCTGATTCGGCGTCGCATAGCTCATAATGCCACCCAACGCTACCCGACGCACGCTGGTTCCCATCCCCAACCCCGCGTAGGGAAGCCGGTTGACTTTTTCCCGAAAATAAAGTGTACTTTCGTTGATCATCCTGGGATCGGTGGGGAGGGTGCGAGCGGGCGATTCCTGATGCGTTCGCTGACCGGCTCACCCGGTCGCGGCCAACTCGACGGCCCTTCCCCACAAGAGGTGGTGTTGTGCGTGGTTTCCCGCTTGTCATACCAGCGAGGTCCGTTTCATGAACAGTCCGGCTCTTGCCGCAGCGCGGCAGTCGCTTCGTGCCGTCTTCGGCTTTGCAGACTTCCTGCCGGGTCAGGAAGCAGCGATCGGCCGATTATTGGAAGGCCGCTCGGTGTTGACCGTGTTCCCCACAGGTGCCGGCAAAAGCCTGTGCTACCAACTGCCGGCTCTGGAACTGGAGGGCCTGACGTTGGTCATCTCGCCCCTGATTGCGTTGATGAAGGATCAGCTGGATTTTCTGGTCGCGCGTCAGGTGCCCGCGGGCCGGCTGGATTCCAGCCTGGATCGTGCGGCGACCCTGGACGTGTACGACGCCCTGAACCGGGGCCAACTGAAGCTGCTGTACATCTCGCCCGAACGCTTGAACAACGAGCGTTTTCTCCGCTCGCTCGAACGGCGGAAGATTTCCTTGCTGGCGATTGACGAGGCGCATTGCATCAGCGAGTGGGGGCACAATTTCCGGCCGGATTATCTGAAGATCGCCCGCCTGGCACGGCAGTTGGGCGTCGAACGGGTGCTGTGCCTGACGGCTACCGCCACACCGCAGGTGGTCCAGGATGTGTGCCGCGAGTTTGCGATCGCCACCGACGATCTGGTGCATACCGGGTTCTACCGGCCGAATCTGCGATTGGCGGTCAGCCCCGCCACGGCCACCGATCGCGATGCCTTGCTGATCAACCGTTTGGGGCGGCGACCGCGGGGACCGACGGTCGTTTACGTGACCCTGCAGAAAACGGCCGAACGTGTGGCCGAATTTCTAACCGCCGCGGGTTACCCGGCCCGAGCCTACCATGCCGGGATGGAAACCCAAGAACGAACCGCCATCCAGGACGCGTTCATGGCGTCCGAACAGATGATCGTGGTGGCCACCATCGCCTTCGGGATGGGCGTGGACAAGTCGAATATCCGCTATGTCTATCATTACAATCTGCCGAAGAGCCTGGAGAGTTATTCGCAGGAGATCGGGCGTGCGGGACGCGACGGCCAGGAAGCGATCTGCGAACTGTTCGCCTGTGCCGACGATGTGGTCGTGCTGGAAAACTTTGCCTACGGCGATACGCCCACGCCGCAAGCGCTCCGCTCGTTCGTCGACGATGTGTTCGAGCGGGGCGATCCGCTCGACGTGTCGACCTACGAATTGTCCGACCGCCATGATCTCCGACCGCTGGTCGTCAAGACCATCCTGACCTACCTGGAACTGGACGGCATTCTCCAGTCCACCGGTCCCTTCTATTCGACGATGAAGTTCCAGCCGCAGAAGAGTTCGGCGGCGATTCTCAGCCAATTCGACGCACGCCGGGCAGCCTTTCTCGGCCAAGTCTTCCGCCACGCCAAGAAACAACGGATCTGGTTCCACCTGGACCTGGACGCCACCGCCGCCGCCCTGCAGACGCCGCGGGAACGCGTGGCGGCTGCCATCGGGTATCTCGAAGAACGCGGCGATCTGATCGTCCAGGCCGCCGGACTCCGCGAAGGCTACCGCGTACGGCAAGCCCCCAGCGACCGCCAAAGCTTGGCCGACTCCCTGATGGAACGGTTCGCACACCGCGAGCGGCAGGAGATCGCTCGCGTCCGTCGCGTCGTTCAGTTCGCGGAACAGCCCGGCTGCTTGACTCGCCACATGCTGGAATACTTCGGCGAAACCCGCCCTGATTGCGGGCATTGCAGCCGGTGTGCCGGGGTGGCCGCACGGACCCTGCCAGCCGCCACCGTCCGCCCTCCCGATGCCACCGCTCGGGCGGAAATCCAACGCCTGCCCCAACGATATCCCCAGCCCCTCGGCCACCCTCGACAACTGGCTCGCTTCCTCTGCGGAATCAGCTCGCCCGCTACCTCGCGCGCCAAACTCCGCACACATGACCGCTTCGGCTACTGCGAATCGGTACCCTTTCACGAGGTGCTCCGCTGGATCGAAGACGGCACAATGCCCGGCTGACAACCAACGCCCCGCCCGGATTCCAACCCGGGACTACCCCCGAGCTTGCAAGTCGCGGACCACCCGCCGCACGATCCGCGCAACTTGCTCGGCGTCAGGCCGACGCCCCACAGCACAGCCGCCCACCGGCTCGTCCGTATAACCCCAGCCGCCAGCAAACACTGCAGTTGACGGCTGAGTTCCGT
>SLMF01000386.1 GCA_007133715.1 Planctomycetaceae bacterium | reverse complement strand
TGCAACACGGCCGGATCCCATTCGTGCGTCTCGTGAAAGGACACCGGGCGGGGGTTCGAGCCATCGGCGTTGACCATGGCCAGGGTATACGTTGCACAGGGGCCGCGACCGCAGCGGTGATACCCGCCCCGGCGAGTCGAAACGAACATCAGGGTGCCGTCCGGCAGGTACCGCGGCGCGATGTCGTCGTAAGGCCCGTTGGTCACCGCCCGCACCGCGGCACTCGCCACGTCCAGCTCGTACAGATGATAGTGCCGATCCAGATGCTGCGTGCGGTCACGCGGCGTGGTTTCCGCATGGCAGTAGGCGAACAGCAGGCGGCGGCCGTCCGGCGAAACGTCCAGATGTTGGTAGCTGCCCGTCGGCAAATCGGGCGTCAGATCCCGGGTCCGGAACGAGCGTCCGGGTTCGCTCAACAGGAAGATCCCGCCCCCCGGCCGGGCGCAGGCGCCGTAGTACTGGGTCAGCTGATGGCTGAAAATGCTGGGCGCTTGCTTGACAAACACCAGCGGCCGATCGCGGACCAGGGGATGGGCGAAGGCGATTTCACGGCGCAACCAGCGGATCTCGCGCCACAGGGCTTGCCAGGCGGCCGAGTCTTCGGATTCGTCCGGTGGCTGCTGCTGGCTCCGTGCCCGCAACTGGCGCCAGCGCTGCGTCTGAGGCGCCAGCGACTCGCCGCGACGGCGGAAATCGGCCAACAACGCATCGCCCCGCTCCAACGCCCGTCGAGCCGCCCGGGCATAACTGCTCGGCTCCCGCTCCGTGCCCAAACCGTCCTCCAAACGCCAGTCCCACGCGATGATCTCCCGCTCGATCACCGGCACCGGATCGGGCAGCGTGGCAGGTGGTCCGTCCCCCAAGTCAGTCGGCTCCCACACGAGGGGCAAGGGTTCGACGGCATCCCCGACATGACAAACCAGATCCTGCCAGCAGATCGCCGCGGCCGAGGAACCGGTCCTCGCCACCAGCCGGATCCGAGCTTCCGGTTCGCTCGCCAGGACGGTCAATTGCCGCGTTGAATCCGCGGGTTCCAGCCGTGGAGCCCAGCGGGCCGCTGCGGGAGCGCGCTCGTCGCCCTCCACAGCACCCGCGATCTGCAAATCGACCCACGCCTCCTCCCCCTGAATCAGACGGACATCGACCGCCACGGTCCGCGGCCATGTCGTTCCCGAAAGCGGGATCAGAAACTCGACGGATTGCTCGGGCGGCAGGTACAGCACGTACCGATTCGCCCGCGGCATCAGAACCGCTTGCGGGCCCTGTTCGACCGCGACCAAGCGCAGCCCCTTCATCTCGGCGCTGGCGGCCGGCGCGGGCTGGCCCGCAAACAGAAGCTCGCTGGTTCCCGGCAGCGGTTCGGCCGAAACGTGGCCGGCGACGCACGCCAGCAGCATGACCGCTTGCACAGCTTCGCGTACAACCTTGCACATCTCTCGCTGCCTCCCCTCGATTTCTTGGCAACAGGCTGTCGGGAAACGACGGGCGTTCCCGACCAACCGCGATCGATTCAGTGTACCGGGGCGGGTTTCCTGGAAAAAGACCCCCCGATATGACAAATCGCAAATTCGCCACAAGTGTCTCTGAGAGGCCCTCACGAAACCGCCTATGTGGCTCGGGAGCTCCGTGACCGACGCGGTTCTGTTCTCCCCGTCCGCGACCAAAAAAATCACTGCCGAAGTGACTTGCCAAACGGAAAGAATCTTCTTTAATTCCAGGACATTCGAAATCATTCCTGGAAGGAGGGCCGAAAGACATGGCAGATTCCAAAATGGAACAAATCAAAAAAGCTGCGGTTGACAAGCTGGCTCAGACCGAGAAGCAGCTGCAGGACATCAAGAAGAAGGCGGAAGCGGCAATCAAACGGGCAGATGCGGCATTGAAGAAAGGGTAGTCATGGGCTTGTTCACCAAGAAATACAATCTGGTCAAGGTGTGGCGGAAGATCAAGGCCGATGCCGAAAAGGCTCGCAAGGGCAAGAAGCCGGGCGGCAAAATGGGCTTCGAGTCGAAGATCGAGAAGCTGGACAAAGCCGTCCTCAAATCGGCTCCGGATCCCGATGACATCCTGAAGCAGACGGCTGCGCTGACCGGCGAGATGCTCCAGTACGCATCCAAGCTGCCGCCGGACGAGAAAGAGTTCGCCAGCGACATCAAGGACTTTGTCCACACGCTGAAAGAGATCGCGCGAGCGGTGGAAATCAACGTGCAGCAGGTGGGGACACAGAATAAGAAACTCCTGGAATCGCGGAATAAACTGTCTCGCGTCAACCAGATCTGCGATGCGGTCTTCAAACGGCTACAGAAGCTGAAGGCGCAACTGCAGAATTCCCAAGGAACCCAACAGGGGTTGGCCGCCTTGGCCAAGGAGATCAAGTCGACCGACGACGACGTGCAGAAACTGGGCAAGGAAATGGGAGAACACTTCGAAGTGGTAATGAAACTGACGGGCTGACGTCCCGTCGATTCGCGGCGGAGGGCGGTGACCTTGCGAGGAGCGGTTGACAAGGCATTCGATTCTCGGGCGGGGCTCCTCGCCACAACGTGCATCCTGCCGGAGGAGAGGATTCGCGGAGGCCAGGCAGACGGGCAGCGGGAACTGGATCGCCGCAAGCACGAATTGCTGGCGGCTGTTGATCGCGTCGTGCATGGCCGGCAGAAGATCCTCGACCTGAAGACCAGTCGCTTCGGTTTCGCCCAGTACCAACAGCCCCTCGAACGGGCGAGAAGACATCTTGACGAAAAAGGGAAACGCCCGATTGCCCTGAGTCCTGAACGGCTTTTTAGCCCGTGGCTACAGCACTCGTCGCGTGCCTTCTCGAACGCCGCGCGGGCCGTCGAATAGGGCAGGTGAGTCAAGAGCCGCCGGCTGGGAAACAGCCAGCGTGGGCTGCGGTGGG
>SLMF01000205.1 GCA_007133715.1 Planctomycetaceae bacterium | reverse complement strand
GGTTCTTCTGGGGGAGGCGACAGCAGGAACCCCCTTTCGGCCAGGGCCTGCCGCGTTCGCGGGTCGGCCAGCAGTCGGGCAAAGGCGGCCACCGCCGGGCGGTGCTGGCGATCGCTGGCGACGACGAAGTCGTAACGCTCCGCGGTCAGGGGCAGGAAGCCCAGCCCGGCGGTGTGGGCCACGTTCCGGATGGCCACTCCCCAATCGGCGCGGCCCTGGCGTACGGCGGCCGCCACGGCATTATGACTCTTCGCCTGGACGGCATAACCGGCCGGTTGGTCTCCCTTCAGGAGTTGGTCGATCAGGATGCGAGTCCCGCTGCCCGCGTTGCGGTTGACCATCACGCAGTCCGGATCGTTCCGCGCGGTTTGCAGGGCGTCGCGGACCGTGCGGCCGTTGAAGCGGGTGTCTCCGGGCCGATGGACCACGCCCTGCTGCCGCCCGTAGCCCGGCAGCAGTTCCAGGCCGGGCGTCAGGAACGGTTGGTTGTAGCGGCCGGTCTGGGGGTCCAGCAGATGGATCCCGGCCAGATCGCATTCGCCGCGTCGCACGGCTTCCAACCCGCCCGTGGAACCGACGGCCAGGAACTTGCTGCGATAGCCGGCGGATTGCAGCTGGCTCAGCAGATAGTCCAGCCCGACGCAGTGGCTGCCGATCACGACCAGGTCGGCCAACTGCAGGTCGCGGGCCAGCAGCTGGACCGGTACGACCGTATCCGCATCGACCCGCTCTTGATGGCGTCCAATGGTCACAAAGCCATCGGCCCGGCTGAAGGTGGTGACCGATCCCGAGCCTTTTCCCATCGGATAGGCGGCCAGGCGTACGGTTTCGGACTCGGGTTCGGCCAGCGGGACCAGCCCGACCAGCAGGAATTCGGTACGTCCGATTTCCGAGCGTACGGGCACGGCCAGGCGGGCGGACAGGGTGGCCCGCGCTTCGGCCGGCTGGCCGGCCAGCTGCCGGATCACCGGTGCCACGAACTCGTGGAAGGTAAAGATCGCGGACGTGGGGAACCCGGGCAGGATCACCACCGGTTTTCCCTGACTGGCGGCCAGGCAGAGCGGTTTTCCGGGCTTGAGGGCCACTCCGTGGGCGACGATGCCGGGGTCCGGCAATTCGGCGACCACGCGATAACACAAATCGCCCTGTCCCTTGCTGGTACCGCCGGACAACAGCACGGCATGGCACGAGTCCAGCGTCTCGGCCAGAACCTGGCGGAGTCGGGCGAGGTCATCGGGCACGATCCCGAACGCGACCGGCTGGGCTCCCAATTCCCGCAGGGCGTCGGCCAGGATCCGCGAGTTGCTATCGTAGAGTTGTCCGGGCGGCAGGGGCTGGCCGGGCGGCACCAGCTCGTCGCCCGTCGAGATCACCGCCACGCGGGGCCGCTGCCAGACCGGCACGCGGTCCACTCCGATCGCTGCCAACACGCCCGTTTCGCGGCTGGTCAGCCGCTGGCCACGTCGCAGCACGGTCTCGCCCGCGGCGATATCGGTCCCGGCAAAAGTCACGCCTTCCCCGGGTGACACGGCGCGGCGGACCAGCAAGCGATCGTGTTCGACGTCCGTATGTTCGATCATCAGCACCGCATCGGCCCCGCGGGGCAGCATCCCGCCGGTGGCGATGGCCACGGCCGTATCCGGTCCCACCACGAGGCGGGGCAGGGTGCCCGCGGCGATCGTATCCGGCAGCAGCCGCAACGGCCGCGGCTGCTCCTCGCGGGCCCCATAGGTCGCGGCGGCTTGGAGCGCAAAGCCGTCGAAGTTGGAGCGATCAAAGCCCGGCACGTCGACCCGGGCCACCACGTCACGTGCCAGGATCGCACCCCAAGCTTCGTCCAAGGGGCACGAGAGTTCGCCCAGCGGTTCCAAACGCAACGCGGCGTGGAACCGCCGTTCTGCTTCGTCACGATCGATCACATCCAGGAACTGCTGCTGCTGCTGGCTCATCGGGGCCTCGCCGCGAGTTGGGAGGACTACGAGATGGCCGCGTGGTAGCTTTGGAGACTGCGGACCTGGCCGTGGCCCGCGCGGCACGCCGCGATGCCTTTGGCCGCCGCATGGGCGGCAGCCAGGGTGGTGATATAAGGCACCTTGCGGCGGATCGCCGTGGTGCGGATATAGGAATCGTCCAGCTGGCCCGTCTTGCCCCGCGGGGTGTTGATCACCAATTGGATCTCGCCGTTGACAATCGCATCGGCGATGTTCGGCCGCCCCTCGGCAATCTTCAAGATCGGCTCGGAGCGGATCCCGTGGTGGGCCAGCAAAGCATGGGTACCTTGTGTGGTCCGGATGCGGAAGCCCAGATCGGCGAAGCGGCGGGCGACCGCCACCACCTCGGGCTTGTCCCGGTCGGCCACCGTGATCAGCACCGTGCCTTCCTGGGGCAACGGCGGTTGCGCAGCCTCCTCCGCCTTGAAGAACGCCAGCTCGAACGAATCGGCCAAGCCCAGCACCTCGCCCGTCGAACGCATTTCCGGGCCCAGCACCGGATCGACCCCGTGGTACATATTGAAGGGGAACACCGCCTCCTTGACCCCGAAATGCGGGATCTTGCGATGCTTGAGGTCCAATTCGTCCAGCTTCTTGCCCAACATCACCTGCGTCGCCAGGTGCACCATCGGGATGTCGCAGATCTTGGAGACCAGCGGCACGGTCCGCGAGGCCCGGGGATTGGCTTCCAGGATGTAGACCATGTCCCGGAAGATGGCGTACTGTACGTTGATCAGCCCCACCACTTTCAACTCGATGGCGATCTTCCGCGTGTACTCGGCGATCGTCTTGAGGTGCTTTTCCGCAATACTGACGGGCGGGATCACACAGGCCGAATCGCCGGAATGGATCCCGGCCAATTCGATATGTTCCATCACGGCGGGGACGAAGGCATCCTGGCCGTCGGCGATC
>SLMF01000239.1 GCA_007133715.1 Planctomycetaceae bacterium | reverse complement strand
TCAGAGCCCGGAAGCCCGCATTGTGCACGATCGGCCCCAAATTCTGGGCCACGGGGTCGGCGATCACCCCGTAGACTTCCGTGGCCTTGTCCAAAGAATCGTACCGGTATACATCCCGCATCTGCTTGAAACTCAACTGACCCGGAGCCAGCTTCCGCTCGTGCTGGAATGTGGCATAGGTGAACGGAGCCCCGAATTTGCCCGCCAGAATCCGGGTCGGCGCGCCGATCTCGCCCATGCAGATCCCGATCGTGGGTACCTGGGCGTCTTCCATCAACTGGAACATCTTCAGATTGTCGCTGGGCCGGTGCGCCATCGTAGCCAGTTTGACAATGTCCGGGTCCAAACCGCACAGCCGCTCGTGGATGCTGGCCAAATCCTCCGGCGTTTCCCGAAAGTTGTGGTAGCTGATCAACCGCTTGGTCTTACCAAATCGGGGGATCTCCCCAGCAATGTCCTCTTCCAAATCGATGTAATCGACGCCCTCGGCAATCGCCGTTCGCAACACCAGACGGCGATTCTCCTCCGTATCGGACCACTGACCCCCGTCGACCTCGCGACGGCAGGTGACAATGCAGGGACACGGGCGGTCTCGTAACAATCGGGGGATGTTCGGCCGACTGCGGATGTAATCCAAACGCAATTCCACCAACCGTACGCCTTGCTCCGCCAAATAACGATGCTCGGCAAGCACGTGCTTGTGACGGCCGCGACCAATACAGACACAGATCATGGGACACTCGCCGGAAGGAAAAAACGGGAAACGGCAAGGGCCGGCGGCACCGCACCGCAGGAACCGTCGAGAAGTCTAGTTTAATTCCCCGTCGCTCGCGGACCAAGTAGGCTTGGCCGTTTAACCGTTTCTTCGTGCTTGGCTTGAAGCCGTCGTGTTCAAAGACCCGCTTTCAGAGGGATACCGCGCTCGACTTGGGGTGTCCCTGCGTAGAGCGGAATTCATTCCGCTGCTGCGAAACGGATTGAAATCCGTTCTACACCAAACCTGCTTGCGCTCCCAAACTAAGGTGGTTCCGGCCGCAGAATCCCCCCATTCGGAACGTAAACTGTAACGGTTCTGCGGTTAAATCGTCGCGAGCCGATTATCTTGGCAAGCCGCACCTGAGAATCCGATGGATACTACGTGTCGTACCGCTTGAACCGATTCCCCGATTAGACGCGTTGTACCTATGATTTGCATAAAACCCCCCTGCTTTGTGTGGATGATCGGGTGCCTGCTGGCCTTGTCCGGTTGCCGATCTTCCTCGGAGATCACTTTCAGCGATTCGATGATGCCGTACCAATCCTTGGTCCAACAGATCGAGTATTCGGAGGTCGAATTGGATCGAGACGTGTGGGCTCGTGAACAGTCCATGCCTCCGCCACCGACCGCCCGCAATGTGGAGGAGCTGGAATACGAACCGATTTCGCTGGACGAAGCCGTCCAATTGGCCCTGTCGCACAGCGAGGTGATTCGCAGTGTGGGGGCTCGGGCGTATACGTCCCAGGCGACTCCGACGATCTACGATCCGGCCATCATGGAGACGAACCCCCAGATAGGTCCGGAGGCGGCCTTGGCAGCCTTCGATGCCGAGTTCTTCACCAACTTGACCGTCCAACGGCAGGAACGCCTGATTAACAACGCGTTTTTCGCGGGGGGGGCGACCGATGCGCTGATTGCAAATCAAGGCAGCTTTACCGCCGGTCTGCAGAAGGTCACGGCTACCGGTACCCAGTTCCGCGTCGAAAACCTTGTCAATTACACCCGCAACAACGCCCCGGCCAACCTGTTCGCCAGTGCCTACGATACGGATTTTTCGGTCGGGTTTCGGCATCCTCTGCTGCGAGGCGGGGGTGTCGAATTCAATCGGATTGCCGGGCCGGGGGCGATGCCGGGGACCTATCGAGGGGTCGTGATTGCCCGGATCCACGCGGATATCGCACTCAGCGACTTCGAAGCAGCTATCCGCGATCTGATGCGGGACGTGGAACGCAGCTACTGGGAATTGTACTTCGCCTACCGCAATCTGGATGCCTCCCGCGATTTCCGCCAATACGCGCTGGAATCCTGGGAACTGGAGAAACGTCGCGTGGAAGCCCAGATGCGCCCGCCGGACCAAGAGGCTTTTGCCCGCGAACAGTTTTACCAGGCCCAAACGGCCGTGGAAAACGCACTGAGTGGTACCATGACCGCACCCGGCGTACTGACGGCCGAACGGAATTTGCGGACCTTGCTGGGGCTTTCGGCCAGCGACGGCCGCCTGCTGCGACCCAGCACTTCCCCGCTGTTGGCGGATCTGCAATACGATTGGCAAGAATCGCTCGGCTACTCGCTGGTGCGACGTGTCGAATTGCGGTCGCAACGCCAACGGGTGCGACAACGTGAGCTGGAGCTGGTCGCCTCTCGCAATTTTCGCTTGCCCCAAGTGGATTTCATCGGTCAGTACACCCGACGAGGCTTCGGGGACAACCTGATGGGCGATAGCAGCGCCTATCGCAGTATGTTGGGCTGGGATCTGGAAGGCTGGATCGCAGGGGTGGAAATGCGGGCACCGTTGGGTCAGCGGCAGGGGCATGCGGCGGTGCGGAACGCCGAATTGCAGCTGCGCCGCGAGCGGGCGGTGCTCGAGGAGCAGGAGCGGCATGTGACGATGGAGTTGCGGGGGGCGTTCACCGAATTGGACCGGGCCTATGTCGTCAGCCGCTCGAACTACAACCGGCATCTGGCCGCCCAGATGCAATTGGAAGCCGAGCGTGAGCGGAATGCGGTCGGGGCCACTCGTCTGGATTTGGTGCTGGAAGCCCAGCGGCGAGCGGTGCTGGCCGAAACGGAATTCCATCGCTCCGTGGTGGATTACAATCTGGCCGTGTCCCAAGTGAACTTGGTGCGGGGAACTCTGCTGGACAGCCTGCACGT